>JALFRH010000149.1 GCA_022785155.1 Spirochaetales bacterium | reverse complement strand
AGAAGAGGAAACGTTGGAAAAGGTCAAGATACTGCTGGAATTGGTTTTCGATAATCCGAAAATCCTGAGATATCGGGACTAAAACCGTGATTCCCGCTCAGAATCAAAGGTTTTCACCAACACGGTGCAATTCAAGACTTTTATTTTAAAAATTCATATTTTCGAAACAATATAAAACTAGGATTTAGGTATGAAAGAAAAGATATTTGGAAACCTCAAGAAATGTATTATGGTCAATCCATTGCTTCTGTTGGTCTTTATACTTATCTCCACTCTGTCTTTGATATATGTTTTCTACTACAAGATGAATGAGAGTGCCTTTGCCTACATAGCTTATGTCTTTTCCTTCTATACACTATCCGTTTCCGTCTTCAGGCTCACGCTATTTATTAAGAAAATGGATATAAAGAAAAAGAAGAAAGCGTTGGCAGATAGGAATATGGTTGCAAAGAGGTTCTTCGATGATGGAAGATTCCACTTCTTTCTTCTTTTTTCCTTGTCCATACCCCTTAACATCGGGTATGCAATCTTGAAGACGGTCTATGGTTTTGTCCTCCATTCCAATTGGATTGTGCAAAACGGTGTATATTATACTCTCCTGACACTTATGAGATTTATAATCATCAGGGGAGCGGAAAAGAATGAAGAGGACAAAGCCTTGAAGCTTTCATCCATTATCCTCTCCATTTCTTCCTTCCATTACTTCTTTATGGTGCTTGAGATGTATCTTCACGCCTCTTCACCCCATTACCCCGGATATATTGTATATGTGGCGTCGTTATATGCCTTTATCAAGGTGGGGGGTGGCCATAAAGGGGTGTATCAAATTGAAAACCACAGCCACTCCAGCCATAGTTGCCGGAAACAACCTGAAGATATCCCATGCCTTCGTTTCCCTGATATTCTTGGAAAGCGGTATGCTCAATATCTTTGGAGAAGGAACAGAGGAGGAGAGGCTTATTCTTCTTATATCCGGCTTGGTAGTTGTAGCCTATCTCTTTGTGTCAGGGCTCTTGTTGATAGTCTTGAACAAGAGAAACAAAGTATAGAGCTACATCTTCCATGTTTGGGGTGAAGTTGAAGAAATTGCAGAAGCTCCGGCATTTAGGGCTGACAAAATCTCATCCCTGGTTTTTATCAGACCTCCGGCTACTATGGGGATATTATATTTCGCCAGCTCGGATATTACGCTGTAGACAAGGCCCGGCATTATTTCCAGGAAGTCTGGTTTTGTGGATGTAAGATGGGATACCGCCCCGGACAGGGCCATTGAATCCACGACAAAGCTTCTTACCCCGGCTATGAGTCCCAGTTCCTTTGCCCTTTTCACAAGATTAGTCTTTGTGGATATTATTCCATCCGCCTTGGTGTTGGACGCAATGTAATCCACAGCTACTTCTTTGGAGGAGAGGCCATTGATCAAGTCTGTGTGGACTATGGCTATTTTGCCGCTGTTTTTCAGCTTTTCGACTATTGAAGGAAGAGTAAGGATGGTCCCATACAAAACAAACACGACTTTCACATCGCTTTTTACGACTTCAAACAGCAGTTTGTCGCTGTTGATGGCTGCAATGATAGGGTTTTCCTTAAAGATATCTTCTATTGTCACGCTTTCTTCCTTACTCTTCTTGTAGCGATTACATCCACTTTCGTGTCAGCTATATCATGTATAATGATATCTCCGATTTCAATAGGAGCTTCAACACTTATTTGCTTTATAATATGTGCGGCTTCCAGCAGTTTTTCCTTTGGAATAGGGGCTGCCGTCTTTACAGAGCACATCTTTTCCTCTCCCTCCATTACCCTTACCGACTGGGTAAGGATTCTTTTTGGAGCGGTGACTTCTTCTTTTGCATATTTGACACCATTGAGACAGGTGTTTCCGCTTACCTTTATATCCAAGCCCTCTTTTTCAACCAGAAGCTGGCATCCCAGAGGGCACCCGATACAAGTCAATTCAAGTTTTTCCATTCTTAGTCCTCCGTCCCTACTTCCATAGATTCAATGGAATCGTATTTATCGAGAATACGCTTGGAGATTATTATCGTCTCCATCTCTCCTGGAGCCATAATTCTTTTCTTTTTGGAGATAACCTCTTCTCCGTTGATCCTGACGACAATCTTCCCGTCTTTTTTGACATTGGAAACACGGAATCTGATAGTTGTGTCTTCTTTGGTATCTTCATGGATCATTTCAGGAACTGTGTATCTTGCAAGGCCAAAGACAGAAATAGGTATTACCTTTTTTTCTTCTTTTCTATCATAGAGAGCGTATAGTGCAGCATTTTCTCCTGCTTTTTCTGCTTCAGAAGAAACATAATCCACCAGGTCATGTACATGGAGAACATTGCCGCAGGCAAAGATTCCATCAGAGTCCGTCTGGAAGTTGTTGTCTACAACAGGTCCTCCCGTTACCGTGGACATAGAGATACCGGCTTTTCGAGAGAGCTCGTTTTCAGGAAGAAGACCTACAGACAACAACAGAGTGTCTGCATCGAATGTAATCTCAGTACCTGGAATAGGCTTACGCTTTTCATCGACTTCGGAGACTGTTATTCTTTCGACTCTCTTTCTTCCCTCTATTTTCGTAACAGTATGAGAGAGAAGGAGTGGAATCGAGAAGTCGTCAAGGCATTGGACGATGTTACGTTTGAGACCTGAGGAGTATGGCATAAGCTCAACTACAGCCAATACTTTTGCTCCTTCTATCTCCATCCTTCTTGCCATGATAAGACCTATGTCTCCAGAACCAAGTATTACGACTCTCTTTCCTGGCATTCTTCCTTCGATGTTTGTCAAATATTGGGCGGTTCCGGCACTGAATATGCCAGCAGGTCTATCTCCGGGAATATTCAAAGCCCCTCTTGGCCTTTCTCTGCATCCCATAGCCAGTACAATGGCTTTTGTATCTATTGTCTTCACCCCTTCCTCTTCATTTATGTATGTGACGGAGTGGGGTGAGACAGATAATACAGTCGTATTTAATAGAAACGGGATTTTTTCTTTCTCTACCATTTCTATATATCTAAATGCATACTCCGGTCCTGTCAGTTCTTCCTTGAATGTATGGAGTCCAAATCCGTTATGTATACACTGATTCAATATTCCACCTAGCTTTTCAGATCTTTCAATGATCAGAATGTTTCCGCACCCTTTCTTCTTTGCACCTAGTGCAGCAGAGAGTCCTGCGGGACCTCCTCCGATTATTACTACGTCATACATACACTTTATCCTCCATTGTTATGTTGGAGCCTTTTGAGTTTTTCGTTATTTCGTCAAATGGAATCGATGCATATTTCTCAATTAGTTCCATTACTTTAGGAGAACAGAAGCCGCCTTGGCATCTTCCCATTCCCGCCCTTACTCTACGCTTTACTCCGTCAAGGCTTCTTGCTCCTAAAGGCCTTGTGATGGCATCGATGATCTCTCCTTCGCTTATCTCTTCACATCTGCAGACAATTCTGCCATAAGAAGGGTTTGATTTAATAAGTTCGTTTCTCTCGTCAATACTCATTTCCTTTGGTCTTGGAGCTGCTTTCCTCTCGAGAACAGGGTTCTCTTTTTTCTCTATTCCAAGTCTATCTGCAACCATCCTCGCCACCATCTCTCCAATAGAGAGGGAAGAACTGAGCCCTGGGCTTTCAATTCCTGTCGCATTGAAGAAACCGGGAGCGTCCTCGACTTCTCCAACAATGAAGTCTCCTGAGTCTTCATGGGCCCTTAAGCCTGAGAAAGATGTAATAACCTTTCTGAACGGGATAGAAGGGGAAGTCCTTAATGCTTCCTTTGATATGTAGTCCAGGTCAAAGGCTGTTGTAGAAGTGTCGTCTTTATCTGGAATGTCTACGCTGTTTGGACCGATCATCAAGTTGCCATGTACTGTCGGTGTCACAAGAACACCTTTACCTTTTGAAGAAGGAAGCTGGAAAATAGTAGAGTTAAACATACCCTGTGTCTCATTGTCGAAGAGCATATAGGAGCCTCTTCTTGGCGTAATATGTAATTTCTTTTCAGAGACCATATTATTAATTGTGTCTCCATATACTCCTGCTGCATTTATTACTGCACGTGTGGTGATTGTGGTGCCTGAATTCGTCGTGATTTTATACCCTCCCTCAGTTTTTTCCACATTCTCCACTTTTGTGTTGAACTTAAATTCTGCGCCGTTTTCATATGCATTCTCAGATAGGGCTTGTGTCAGAGAAAACGGGCATACAATTGCACTTGATTTCAGATATAGACACTTTGTTATATTCTCTGAGAGGTTAGGCTCGAGTCTTCTTGCTTCGTCTCCTGAGATAATCTCCATATCTTCTACGCCATTCTTTATTCCTCGTTCAAAGAGCTCATCTATCTTATAATCATCATTGGGAGAGAAGGAGACGACCATTGCACCGTTGACTTTGTAGTCGAAGTGGAGTTTACCACTCTCTTCTTTGATCATCTTCGCTCCCTTTACATTCAGCTTGGCTTTAAGTGTTCCTGGCTCAGGGTCATAGCCTGCATGGACTATTCCGCTGTTCGCCTTTGTGGTTCCAGAAGAAATATCCTCCTCTTTTTCTACTAAAAGAGTCTTCATGTTATACAAAGAAAGGTATCTGATTATTGCAGATCCTATTACTCCACCGCCGATGACTACTGCATCATAGTCCATGTTTTCCTCCAAAAAAAATAGCAAAGTCCATCCCTCTGGTAATAAAAGGGCTGAACTTTGCTCTATATCTCTGAGTTCTTAATCTTTTTTATCCGCTATAATTTTAGTAAGGAAAGAATAATGTTGTAAAGAAAAATATTCTTATATCTTATCCTACATCTTTTATATTAAGTTTATCTGGATTGCTATATGTCTCATTTACGGTGTTAGAATTATTCTCAAACTCTTGATTCCATTTACACCTACCTTTTGCAACTATTTCTTTGTTCGCCATCAATAATTCAATTGCAAAAGTCAACGCAAGGCTGAATGATGCACTGGAATCTCCGCCAAATGAGTGGCACATTTCGTGGACATACGTTGATAAAGCTTTGTAATAGCCATCTGCAGTGAATAAAACAGATTTCAAATATAGTTTTCTAACATCATACTTTATTCGTATACCCATTGAGTTTAACATCTGATTTTGCTTCTTATAAATAACAGCCATGCCAGTATATACAGCGTAGGAATTAACTATGATTTTTCTTTCAGGTATTCTATCTAATTCAAAAAAGCCGGTAAAAACATTCCTGCAGACATCTTCTAACACTTTGAAACATCGTGTTTGAAAAGCATTTGCATCATCATCTAACACGAAACCACCATGCTTTTCACATTCTTCTTCTATCGTTGGATAACCTAATAATGAAAAAGTTTCTTTAACGGGAATATACTGTTCTTCTTGATGTTTCAACCAAGTACGGGCTTGCCATCTCCGATTTCTCTCTGCCATGGTGCATACATTATCTAGACATAAAAGATTTTGATATTTTTTGACAAACCTATCCTTGGTCGAAGGTGATTTTGATATGTTTCTAACTAATCTGTCTACGACATCGTTCCAACTGTCAATATCAATGAATTTACGTTGATGTGTATTCCAATATCTTCTCATCTTTTCAAGCATAATCATTGCACAGTCAGCATCAACTTGAAGAGCAATTGCTTTAAATATATCAATAACATCAAAAGAGTACAGACTTCTTCTCTCTCTATCTTCTTTTTTGTAATTATGTAAGCATACGACAAGATTAAAAGGGTTTGTACCCAACATTTGATATCCACAAAAAACTGCACCTTTTCTTCTATAATCGTCTGTTACTGGCAGTCTTTCATTAATTGGATTATTGCTTCTCAAAAAAACAGCACCATTATCGCCTTTCCATAAAAGTTTTCCCATAATAGGATTATCCTCACTATAGAAACTGTCAAAAGTATCTTGAAATAGTTTATAGTCTTCTGGGGTTATATTATTCAGGATCAATCTAGTTTCATCTATCTTTTTCACAGAGTAAAGGTTATATGCAAGCATTTTGACAGGTGTGTTATCAATAGATTTATCAATGTCTGTTACATCTATTTTCCAATTATCAGACATCATTTGTACTTTCCAACTATAATCACGATAAGCACATAAAGAGGCAATTTTAAAGCCTTCTCCAAAGAATCCGGCATATCCTTTTGGTTTGTTTGTTTTGGTAGAAGCTCCTATATGGATGAGCCATTCATAGTTAAATGTTACACCATTTACCCACATAGACAGTTTTTTATCTTTGTAATCATAACAGAAACTCTGACGCCACTTTTCGTAACCGATAGCATCATAGAAGTTTTGTATAAAGTCACGTAACACCTGATATTTGCTCCAAAAAACAGGGTAAGTCATCACTATGTTTACAGATAATTTTTTCATATTATCACCTCTTTTATAATATACTTTCGCCATACTAGCATTTTTAATGAAGATTATAATATAAATGGTGAATATTATAATAAATAATTAATATTATTTTCATATTTTTAATAAAATATAAAATAAAGTACAATGAATATTTGAAAGAGATGCTTGATGAAGCAAAACAGAGGTAGTCCGTATCTTAATCCCTCAGTATATTCATTCATAGATGGCGATATATGAAGCCTTTTTTGAGTTTAAAAAATAGGAGGATATTTATTTATAAAAATCTCTATATCAGGAAATGAAACCTTATACTAACAATCTGTTTATTTCTTATATGTTATTGAATGAGAGGGACAATCAATGATCATTAGGCCAGCAGAAGAACAGGAACTGGAGAGAGTGAGTGTTTTAAGAAAGCAAGTAAACGATCTCCATGTTGAAGGTAAGCCGAGTGTTTTCAAGGCTAATTTCTACGATGGGCTTAGTGATTATATATACGAAATCTAGAACGATGACAAGAAAGAAATAATTGTCGCTATAAATGATGGTGAGATTGTGGGGTATGCCGAACTGGCTCATATAAACAGGGCGGAAACTCCGTTTATGTATGAAAGAGATTACCTTGATATTGATGAAATCGGTGTAGATAAAGACCTCAGAAGGCATGGAGTGGCTAGTGAGATTATTTCTTACATTCTTGATTATGCAAAAGATAAAGGCTTTAAAAGAGTGTAGCTAAAGATGTGGAAATTTAATCAAGGGGGCTCTTGAGTTCTATGAAAAAGTCGGCTTCAAGACTTTTCGAGGTGTATGGAGATAGAGGTATAAAAAACTCCCCGATTGAAGGGGAGCTAAGACGAGACTAAATGGATTCGAACCATCGACCCTCAGTTCCGCAAACTGATGCTCTATCCAGCTGAGCTATAGTCTCATGACAGTTGATAATAATGAATCATTTTTGTTTTTTGTTCTAGTGGTCTAGGTAAGTTTCTTTCTATATATACTTTATTGCTTTAAGTGTATTATAAGTCCATGACTAAAAATAGATTCGTAGAAAGCTTAAGTTCACAGAAATGGAACAAAATAAACGAAGATGAAGGCGTTGAGCTATGGGAGAGGGAAGGGGCCTTCATGTTTCTATTTGAGACTTGTGTCTCTGAAAGCCTGGACAAAAAGGGCTGGGTGATAGGATACGAGGATATTAAGACTACAAGAAGTCGTAGGCACTATTATGAGATTGAGATGATTGATGGAGAAATAAAGGTGGTGCTGTCAGAAGAAGACGAAATGGAAATAGGGTGTATGGGCTGATGGATCTGACAAGCCTGCTTCCCCTGGATTTCAACGTCTCCCTTCTTTCTTGCTTCCATTTCTCCGATGGCCTTTGGAAGGCTGTTTTTCCCTTGAAGGAAGAAGACCTTTCTGTTGTCTACAGCTATGACGGCAAGACAATGGAGGCTGATGTGTTGGACACGGAGGGAGAGAAGTTTCCTCTGTTTTATCTTCCCTCCCCAGGTCCCTTTTCATCTTTGGTAAGAGAAGAGGTTGAAGAACTTCTTTCATCATTGGTACATAAATTTTCTCCCGATGATTCGGAAATGAGAAAAAGGGTTTTATCTCTTTTTAAGGGAAAATATGGTATAGAGGGGGATAGGCCGTGGAGTGATGATGACGAAAGTATTGTCCTACGCTCCAAGAAGAATAATAAGTGGATAGGCTTATTGATGGATATCCCATCATCAAAGTTGGGGCTTTCCGGGGAGGAAAAGGTGGATGTAATAAACCTTAAGCATTCCCAATCCCATATTCCTCATATCATTGACCGTCATTTTGTCTTTCCAGCCTGGCATATGAGTAAGAAGACTTGGATAACAGTACTTCTTTCCAAAGATTTGGATTGGGAGTATTTCACCTCCCTTGTGGAAGAGAGCAGAAGGCTTGTGGAGGGATAAAAAAAGAGTGTTGAAATATCACAATCAACACTCTCTGTTTACTATTACTTTTGTTTAAAAGAAGAACTGGAATGCTACATAGCATGCATACATCAATAAGAGTACGATACCCTGCCATCTTCTAAGCTTCTTTGTGGCAAAGGCTGGAACAAGCATCAATGCCATTACAGCCACCATCAACGGGATATCTACGACAAGAGCAGCGTTCATTCCTCCAATAAGCTTATCTGCAGGAACAGCAAATGGCTTGATTGTAATGGCCATGCCGCTTACCAATACAAGATTGAAGAGGTTTGCTCCAAGGATATTTCCCAAAGAAAGGGAAGCGTGTCCTTTGAGAAGAGAGGAAATAGCTGTGACAAGCTCTGGAAGAGATGTGCCCAAAGCAATGAATGTAAGGGCGATTACAGACTCAGGTACTCCCAGTCCAGTGGCAATGATCTTGCCGTTATCTACAAGAAGGTTTGCTCCTACAGCAATTACAGCTGCCCCGACAATAAGAAGAAGGATATCTTTCCACATTGGGTTTCCATCCACTTCTTTTTCTATTTCGCTCTCTTCGTCGCTATCTATCTTTACTCTTCCAGATAGAGCCTGACGGACTGTAATTGTCATATAGACAAGGAACATCAATAGAAGGACAATACCGACCATGCGGGTAAAGACACCCGTCGTATAGGAGATGGCTATATACAAAAGAGCTGCAACAACGAAGAAAGCTGCAGGTGTCTTGAGGCTCTTTGTGTCCACTTCCGCCGATGGACCGAAGGCCATGGTGATGGCTGCAATAAGGGAAGTGTTGCAGATGATGGATCCAATGGCATTGCCATATGCTGTCTGGGACTGTCCCACGGCGGCAGCCATGGAGGATACCATTACTTCTGGAATTGTGGTTCCGATGGAGACGACTGTGGCTCCAATGAGTATTTCCGGAATGTTGTATCTATGTGCGATTCCTACAGCACCGTCAACAAACCAATCTCCTCCCTTGATAAGAAGAATAAAACCTAATGCAAACAGCAAAACAGCAACAAGCATCTTTTGACTCCCGTTAGTAATTTAATAATAACAGTAGATAATTTAAACGTAATTCTCCATACAGTCCACAGCATCAAGGAAAAGATATCTGATAATAATAATTATCCAAAAATAATTTATTATTTTATATTCAAAATCCAATATATACTTATAATTGTCGTTTTTTGCCCCAAAATGCGTTATATCTAGTGGAGGCGTATATGTATGAAGATCTTGTGACCACAAAGATGGATCTATTTATAGATGAAGAGTATTGGGTTGAAAAAGGCAAGGAAGAAATAAACTTGGCAAGCTCTGCAGAGCCTGAGAATGAAGGCTTTTTTTCCTTTATCCTGAGTCTGGTGAGACCTGGGGTGGATAAGGCGAACAATAAGGGGGAGAAGTATTTTGATGATTTCATCAGAAACTACCCGATGCATAGTTTCCAAGTCAGGGTCTATAGAAAGGGAGAGCGTGAAGGTTTTATTCAGTTTATCAATAAAACCGATGGGAAACTGGATATAGCGCAGTTTTCAAAGATCATTATGTTGTTCTTTTTGAAAAACTTTCATGAAGAAGCCGATCTATGTTTTCTGTGTAAGGATATTGAGAGTGGTATCGTATTCCCTGACCACATGGATGTCATACCGTTGAGATTGGGGCTGGAAAATATTTATGAAGATGGAAGAAAAGAATATGTAATGCCTAGAGGTAGGCTTGTTTTGATCAACATAGGTTTTCCGAATAGTCTTTGTTGATTTGAAGTAATTTATATAACTATTTATATTACATTGAAATACAAATAATCTTCATTATCTCGATGGTGATGTAGAATAAAGGTTCCATATAAGTATGTTAAGATTAAGCGGCAAAGTACAATTTTTTTTCTATGTTGATTAATGAAATACTTTGCCGCTTTATATTTCTCTTCTCAGAACTGAGAACCTTAATTGATATCAATTATAATTATCTTTTTATAGTATTTTCCATCGTCGGATAACATAACGACATAATAGAAAATAGAATCAAACTCTTTTTGATCAGTATTCTTTTCGATGACGAATTCAAGCTTTCCTTCTGCATTTGGTTTCTCAAAGCTATATATAGTGTTTAACTTATCTTTTTTGTTAAAGAAGGTTGCTTTTGTAAAGAAGAACTCTGGTTTCTCACTAAACTGGAACTCAAGAGATTTGATGGATGATGGATCCCCAGTATCAATGGAATAGAAGGAAAATAAGCCTTCATCTCCTCGAGGAGTGAGAGTATGCTGACTTTCGTTGTACCAAAGAGCAGAAGAGATATGAGCGTTTGTAGTACTGGTAAAGTCTTCCAATGGATATGATTCACCGTTTAAAGTCAAGACAGGATCTCCGAACAAGAACTCCAACATGATGACGGGAGCCGGACCATTGATACCATAACTATCCGAAACAAATGCCTCATCTTCGATATAAGAAGAGCTACCCATGCGTATTCTTACTTTTTCGCCAGACTTGAATTCTGTGAGTCCATATCCTAGCTCATCAATAGAGCTGGTACCCAAAAAAGTACCTATTTCAGGATATATTTTATTAGCTTTATAATCCGTTGATTTTCTGAACTCATTTTCGTCATATGTTCCTGTTTTTGGAAAATAGCTATAGTTATCATTAAGATCTTTTAGGTATTGATCGAGGTCACTGTAAAATTCAGGAGTATAATCAAAGGTTTGGACACCACCGTTATTTGGAAGGGGTACATCATCACAGGAGATGATAAAACCAAGAATCAATATTGTCATTAAAAGGATGAGGGTTCTCTTTTTCATGAAATCCTCCTATTGAATACAAAAGAAGAATAACACAAAGGATAATGGATGTGTAAATAATCGCCAACCTCGAAAGAAATGCTTTGAGATAAAACCTCTCTCCTGATACTTTGGATTAAAATGCTAACCAAATAAAACAATAATATCAAAAGTAAGCGTATTTTTATGCTCCATATCAAAAATAACGAAATAATCGCAGAATTGGTGCATGAGCAAAACCTATGCACACTATACTGAAAGCACAAAGATGAACGTAGTTGCTTCGATAATAACATACAAGATTATATTGAAAAGGTATTTTATTTTAAAATAAGAATTTATCAAAATAAAAACCCTAGGATTCCCTAGGGCTACTATATTCGGAGAAGGGGGCGAAATCTCCGAACAGATAAGGAAAAAGAGAAGGAAGAAGAAGTCATCAGAGTGAGAGATAGTGTTCTCTCTTTTCCATGCTTCTTGTTTCTATGAAGTACTCGATGCTCTTTCTTGATGAGTTCAGTATCCTCTCAGCAGGGTATTCAAGCTCCCTTAGCAGATTCAGAGATTCTTGTACGTCTCCGACCCTGTACATGATATGGGCATCGGATGTTGCGACAACAGGAACATCGTACTTCTTGCATAGCCTAATCAAATCACTGCAGCTTTCCGTGCTTCCCTTTCTGATTGCAAATGAGTTTGAGTTTACCTCAAGGACCTTTCCGTATTCCTTCAGAGCCTTAACGACTGTCTCATGATCGCAGTCATATGCCATGTTGCCTGGATGCCCGATACAGTCGATAAAGGGATTTCTGATGATATTCAGCCAACCTTCGGTGTTCTCTTCCTTCGTTCCAGGGTCGATTGCCTCAACATGGTATGAAGCGATGACCCATTCCATGAAGCTAAGCGTGGAATCAGGAAGGTCGACTCTTCCTCCGAATGACTTGATATTCACCTCGGCTCCCTTGAAGACCCTGATTCCTTCCATCATCATAGGAAGCGAGTTCATGCAGAGGAAGTGGTGGGCAATCGCCCCATCCATCATCTCGGGACCGTGGTCCGTCCATCCTAGGAACTCAAGTCCCTGTCTCTTTGTGTATTCTATGTTCTCAGCAATTGTGGAGTATGCATGCTGGCTTACTGATGTATGGGTATGCATGTCTCCGGCTATTCTGTATCCATCCATATTATCAGTTTTACGGAAAAAGACGAATTAATGCAATAAATTCTTAATATTAATGAAAAACTTTTTTAAATAATATGAAAATGACTTGCATAATATGAAGAATGCCCTACAATTCAGTATATAAACTTACACGGAGGATTCGAATGAAAAGAATCTTACTTGCTCTTATTGCAGTGCTTGCCATTGTTTCTCCTCTTTTTGCAAATGGTACATCTGAGGAAAAGGCAGCTGATGGTGTTAAGGTAGTAACACTCAGGATTTCACATAACATGGACTTCACGACAATACCTGATGCAGTTGTCGGTGCAGCAGAACGCCTCAATGCCAGATATGAAGCAGAAGGAAAGAATATCAGGATCGAGTTCGAGAAGGACTATCAGACAATCGACTGGACCGAGTACCAGAACAACATCGTATTCGCCCACAAGATTGGCGAGGCTCCTGATTTCTTTGCTATCTCTGACCCGGCTTCACTCATCAAGGCTGGCCTTCTTCTTGATATCACAAGCGTAATCGAGAAGAACAAGGACGTTTTCACAATGGCTGCCTTCGACGGCGCTACTGTCGATGGAAAGATTTATGCATATGCTCCGGATCTTCCGACAAGAGTCATCTACTACTCGAAGGATGACCTTGCCAAGATCGGCTGGACAGAAGAACAGATTGAAGCTCTCCCTGGCCGTGTAGCATCAGGTGAGTTCACATTCGAGGATTTTATTGCGCTCTGCAACGAGGTAGTAGCCAAGGGTGGTGCAAAGTACGGCCTTGAGCACAGACCAGGAAAGGGATCGGATTTCCTCGATATAATGAAGACACTTGGATGCGAGTATTATACTCCTAATGGAGACCTGGTATTTGATTCAGAGGGCATCCTTAGGTTCTTCCAGTTCACATATGACAATGCAAACGTGACAAAAATCACTCCTAACAACCTGAACCAGATGGGATGGTCGACAATCAACCTCCATGTCGGAACAGGAGAGACATTCGCATACTATGGACCTGTCTACTCAGCTGGCTATGTCGCTGGTGCAGCAAAGCTTACCAATGCAGAGCTCGCAGCTCAGGAAGCATTCATTCTCTTCCCAAAGAGCCAGTATACAGATGGCCCATTTACAGTAGCAGCTCCTCAGTACATCGGAGTCAGCGCAGATACAAAGTATCCTGAGATCTGCAAGGATATCCTCGATGAGCTCTCTAACGGATCCTCAGACCTTCTTGCTCACCACGGTGCAAAGATCAACTCTCTCCTTGCAGTCAAGGCTGCAAACGAGAACGAGGAGGTTCTTGCTAACCCTGTGATCGGAGACATCACATACATGACTGATTACGCTGTGACGGTTCCTTCCATAAATGGCCTCAATATATTCCATGAGGAACTCTTCAAGCAGATTGTAGCGCTTGAGCTTGGCGAGACAGATCCTGAGACGGCACTTGCTGCTCTCAAGAGCCAGACAGAGCTTAACATCAAGGACGTAATATATAAATAAAATACAAAGGAATACACGGGGAAAGGGGGATCCCTTTTCCCGTTTTCCATTGGAGGAACAGATTGAAGAATACGAGAAACAAGAACATACAGGGATATGCTTTCCTTTCCCCGTTTCTCATACTCATTTCTCTTTTCTATATTGCACCATCAGTTCTGACAATAGTGATGTCATTTACATCTCTTGATGGTGCTTTTATCTGGGAATGGGATGGCTTCGGAAACTATCTGAAGATCTTCAAGGATCCAAATACAGTAATCATACTGAGGAATACGGTAGTGTATATCCTCGTGACAATGGTGCTGACCATCATCCTGGATCTCTTCATTGCAATCATGACGACCTATTTCATCAAGGAAGAGAAATGGTCGAGCTTCTTCAAGTCCTTGATCATGATTCCTATGATCACGCCATCGGTTGTCTATTCCGTTCTCTGGATCTGGTTTCTGGATGCATCGGAGGCTGGATTCATAAACAGGATACTTATCTCTGTGTTCAAAGGCGCTGAACCTGTGAACTGGATTGCAAGGTATCCATTTGTGGTGATCATTATCGCTCAGCTCGTAGTATCCCTTGCATATGGCTCAATAATCTTCTCATCAGCGATCAAGGCAATACCTGACAACCAGTTCAAGGCAGCCCATGTGGATGGAGCGAGCGAATGGGAGATCGTAAAGACGATAATAATCCCGAATATTTCGTCACACATCAGATTCATAGCAATGTGGGAAACACTTGGTCTCATGACCAATTACATAAACATACTCCTCCTCACGAATGGCGGTCCTCTTAACAGGACAGAGGTATGGGCGCTCTCGGCATACCATAAGGCATTCGTAGGACAGAAATACGGATACGGCGCTGCTATATCCGTGCTTCTCATCCTTGTGGTCTTCATGATCATGCTTCTGTTCAAGGCTACTGGAGGAATAGGAAGAAGGAGGGGAAAATGAGCAAGAACAAGGTAATGCTAACAAAAAGGGAGAGAAAGAGGCAGAACATCGCCATTGCAGTGATGTTCTTATTCATACTTCCTGTTGCCGTCATGTTCGCATCCTTCTTCCTGATGGCGTTCTTCAAGGATGGGCACCTTTCACTTGAAAACTTCGAGTTCGTTATCAGGCCAATGAAGCTGAGAGACCAGACGACGATTCCTGCAATAGGAAAGGCACTGAGAAATTCCGTGATTTTCACAGTATGCGTAACCATAATGGAGGTCATTACTAGCCTTATGGCTGGCTATGCACTCAGCAGGCTGGATTTCAGGGGCAGAAAGACCATCCAGGGAGGGCTTCTGGTTCTGAGGATGTTCCCGACGCTGCTTCTTCTTATTGCAGTGCTCTACGTCCTTATGGCAACGAAGATGGCAAACTCTCTTCTTGGAGTCGTGCTTGTTGCTATCTCCTTCAGGCTTCCCGGATCCACATACATAATAAAGAACTTCTTTGATGGGATACCAAGGGATATTGAGAATTCAACTCTTGTTGATGGATGCACGAGGTTCTCGGGCTTCAGGCAGGTTATCATCCACCTTGTAAAGCCGGGAATTGTATCGATCACAGTCTTCAGCTTCCTCTCTGCATGGTCGAACTTTATCCTTTTCAACACGCTTCTCTTTGGAAACAGGACTCCTGTGATGGCGACATACATAAGGGCAATCACCAGAAACGAGCAGATGATTGCATCCTTCAATGTAGTAGCCGCAATGGGAATTATCTACATGCTTCCTGTGCTTGTCTTCTTCGTAATGACGCAGAAGCAGCTCATGGAAGGTAATATAAATACAAGCAAGGGACTTTAATATGATAGAAATCAGGAATCTTAGAAAGGAATTCAACCATGATGTAGTTGCTTTGGACAACTTCAGCCTCACGATTGAGGATGGGGAGTTCGTTGCTCTTCTTGGACCATCAGGATGTGGCAAGTCGACTACATTGAACTGCCTGGCAGGATTGCTTGACCCAACATCGGGAATCATCCTCTTCAACGGACAGGATGTGACCGGCCTCGAGCCAAGGGAGAGAAACATAGGAATGGTATTCCAGAGCTATGCTCTGTATCCCCATCTATCCGTACTGGACAATATCGCATTTCCTCTTAAGCAGAAGAAAGTCGATAAAGAGACCAGGTACAGGAAGGCGAGGGAGGTTGCGAAGGTCCTTCAGATCGAGCATCTACTTGAAAGAAAGCCCCATGAGCTATCAGGCGGACAGCAGCAGAGGGTGGCTATGTGTCGTGCGATTGTGAAGGAGCCGGATGTTCTTCTGCTAGATGAGCCAATGAGTAATCTCGATGCAAGGCTCAAGATCGAGATCAGGGAGGTCATTAAGGACATACACCAGAAACTGGGCATCACATCGATAATAGTGACCCACGATCAGGAAGAGGCCATGGCTTTAGCAGACAGGATTGCGATTCTGGATTGTGGCAAGACGCAGCAGTTCGATACCCCAGATAACCTATATGAGAAGCCTGCGAACCTCTTTGTCGCGAACTTTATGGGTAATCCTCCGATGAACTTCATCAAGGCTAGACTTGAAGGAAATAGGATAAGGATCATGGATTCTTATATCAATATCGAGATGCCTCTGTTGCCTCACGAGGATGGCTCTGATGTAAAAATCGGTACAAGATCCCATAAGATGCCTTTCTCTCTTGATAGAAGCGAGGATGCTCCTATCAGGATGGAGGTCAGGAATGTGGAGAATCTTGGCAAGGAGCTTCTTGTATACGGGAGCATCGGGGACGATGAGATAAGGGTATCTGTCCAGGACAAGAGCCTTTACAGCGAGCTTAGAAGCAGGGCAGGAAGGAAGCATTCATGTTATGTTGGGCTTGGGAAAAGTTATAATGTCTTCATGACATCTGATGGAAACAACATTGTGGATTTCAAGGAAGTAAAGAATGCGTGAGCTTTTGGAGAAGCATAGGGCGTCAGGTAGCACCACGCCATTGATCGGTGGTCACAGGGGATGCCAGTGCCAATGGAATGAGAATTCTATAGAGGCTATGGCCGAGGGCATCAGGAGAGGAGCAGACTACCTTGAGATAGATGTCCAGCTTACTAAGGACAATGTCCCTATAATATTCCATGATATTGAAGTCACGGATAAGACAGGACTTTATGGCTATGTCCATGACCATACCTGTAGGGAGATGAAGGAGGCCTATGGCTGCCCGACTCTGATGGAGGCAATGGAATGGGGGAAACAGAATAAGGCTTATTTTGCTCTTGAGTTGAAGAGCTGTGGTTGCATAAACGCAGAGGACAACCTCCGCCTGATGCCTATCCTGGATGATGTGGTAAGGCAGTACGATATGTATTCTCAAGTTGAGGCCTTCAGCGTCGATTGGCGCGCGCTAAAAAAACTCAAGTCTATTAACCCGCGATTCGACATAGGGCTCATTGCGCCTGTGATTCCTGCAGATAGCGTTGCTCTGCTAAAGGAGTATGATGCATTCATTTATCTCAGCTATGCTTGGAATATGAGGAAGGAAGACGTAGAATATATGCAAAGGAACGGAATATTCGTCTCTGGTGCAATTCTGCGAGATATGAGGCTGGTTGATTATGCCAGAGCAATCGGCGTTGATATGTTCGAGTTAGACAATCCGGAACTTCTGAAGTAAAGTATTCTTTAGGGAGAGTCTCAATGGTAACGATCAGCGATATCGCAAGAGAATCAGGAGTATCCATCGCAACGGTCTCAAGGTACCTCTCAAAGGGCCCAAGGGAGATTGTTGCGACAGAGAAGGGCAAGGAGATCTATGAGATTGCCCTGAGGCTTGGCTACAGGAATATGGAAGCTATGCCGTCCTCCGGCAGATTCATGATCGTACATAAGGACAAGCACTTCTCCGAACGTGTCGATAACGCATACTACTTCTCGCTTAGGAACGGGATAGAGGAAGAGGCAAGGAGCAACGAAGACAGTCTACAGTTCGTTCCTCTCTCCCTCCTTGATAAGGAAATCGATGGCATAGATGGCGCTGTCATCATCGGTAACTACAGACAGTCCGATCAGGATAGAATCCTTTCGCTCCTGAAGACAGACAACGTTGTATTTCTTGGAAAGCTTGGCTTTCCCTCTAATGTTCACGATACGGTCACTTATGATGTCGAAACATGCGTGATGCTATGTATGGATGCACTGAGGAAGAAGGGGAATAGGTCTGTTCTGTTCGTGGATGGGAAGGATACTGTGGATATTCAGTTGGTCTACCAGAAGATTACCAGCGTGATAGGATACACCAGGCAGTATCCAGAGATCGAATTCAAGGGAAACATTGAGTGCGATGGATTCGGATCTGGTGCAGGATATAATGCCATGAAGGAATATCTTGCCAATGGGGGAGATATACCGGATGCTGTATTCACTGCGACCGATCCACTTGCAATAGGCGTAAGGAAGGCCCTTAGCGAGAAGGGAATGTACCATGGCAAGGATTATTCCCTTGTATCTATGAATGGCGATGATTCAGTCAAATGGCTTGAGCCTTCCGTTGTATCCGTATGCTTCGATAGCAAGGAGATGGGCTCTGAGGCAATCAGGCTTTTGCATGAGAGGATGGCAAATCCCCTCAGAAAGCACAGGTGCGTATACTTTGCGCCTTATATGACCGAAGGCGGCTCAATAGTCGACAGAAGATAACTTCTTTGTATTCACCTGTAATCTTATTAACAAAGCGGACAATGATGACTGGTGCTTGTAGTTTTCTTCTCTCTTTCAATTAGTTAGTAAGATAAATCTCTAGTTTTTTGCATTTTCGACATCTGTTTATTAGAATCATAAAAACATCGGCCAAAAGTTTCTTTTTCTTTTCTTGTGGTTTTCTTACATCAACTAAGAAATTAACTAGAAAACTTTGTGTGGAATTTTATGTGGAATTTCTGAAAAACGGTACGTTCTTAAAGAAACCAATATTAAAATGTCCATATGATGTTTTCTTTAATAAAAAGCATTTAATAAAAAGAAAACCCTAGGATTCCCTAGGGCCACAGTCGCAACCCAGGAGGATTTCGACCGGTGGTAGGGAATACCCTATTTGAAAAAAATGCGGATAGTCGCAAAAATTTCAGCAGAGGGTTTTAATATGGTCTCGGATGTGGTATTCTTTCTATTGAAGAAAATGCGAAAAGTCGCAAAAATTTCAACAGAAGGTAGACATGGAATACGAACGCAGGCAATATCTTGACGAGCTCACCAGAAAAAAGGACAACGGCAGGGTTAAGGTCATTACAGGTCTTAGAAGATGTGGAAAGTCATATCTGCTCTTCAATCTGTATTACAAAAGGCTCCTTGAGTCAGGTGTGAAGGAAGACCAGATCATCACCCTCGCCCTTGATGAAATCGACAATGCAAGGTACAGAAACCCCTTCGAGCTCAACAGCTATGTGAAGGAAAGGATAAAGGACAGGAAGAGACGCTACTATGTTTTCATTGATGAGATACAGTTTGTCTTGACTGTACCCAATCCATATGTAGATGATCCGGAGGCCAAACTTACCTTCATCGATGTGGTGCTTGGACTTATGAAGATCCCGAATGTGGATGTGTATGTCACCGGTAGCAACTCGAAGATGCTCTCCTCCGACATTCTCACCCAGTTCCGTGACAGAGCGGACGAGATAAGGGTCTTTCCGCTGTCATTTGCTGAGTTCTATGAGCATTATGAAGAGGATAAACGAGGCGCATGGCAGGACTACTACACCTATGGCGGCATGCCGCTTGTGTGGACTCTTGAAACCCATGAGGAGAGAAGCTCATACCTCAAGAACCTTTTCTCCCAGACCTACATCAAGGATGTACTGGAACGAAACAACATCAGGAAGGATGAGGAGGTACTGGAGATACTTCTTAACGTACTCTCTTCATCGGTTGGTTCGCTCACCAATCCTTCCAAGCTCTCGAAGACCTTTGATTCCGAACGGCACATCAGCATTTCTCCGGGGACCATCGACAACTATATTTCTTTCTTCATGAATGCATACCTCATAGACAGGGCTGAGCGCTATGACGTGAAGGGACGAAAGTATATAAAGACCCCTTTGAAGTATTACTTCATCGATCCGGGACTAAGGAATGCACGTCTTGGATTCAGACAGATTGAGGAAACCCATCTGATGGAGAATGTTCTCTATAACGACCTCTTGAGGCGCGGATATGACGTAGACGTAGGAGTGGTTGAGGTCAACGCAAAGAAGGATGACGGAAGCAATTTCAGGAAGCAGCTGGAAGTCGACTTTGTGGTGAACAGAGGGGATGAACGATATTACATCCAATCCGCACTGTCCATTGACAATCCAGACAAGAAACAGCAGGAGATCGCGTCCCTTATCCGCATTCCTGATTCTTTCAGGAAGATTGTGGTCGTGAAGGACTACATGAAACCATGGCGGGATGACAAGGGAATCCAGTACGTAGGAGTGGAACAATTCCTGCTCTCTGAAGACTTCCTGTCAAGATAATTATTGAAAAAAGGTAAAGAGACCTCGCTGAAACTTGCGGGGTTTTCTTTTGCACATCTGGCACTCATTGAAGCGTTGGTGTTTATAGTAGGATTTATTTCAGCATAGTTACCAATAGGAATTCAGCATAGTTTCCAATAGAGAAAGGGACAGTTGCAACAAGCTTGTCCCACGAAAGAAACTATTAGCAACGTAATCAAAAAAAGCTAAGGAGTTTCAAAGGAAAGATGCTGAAAATGTCCCAAGTAACAAGTATAAGGGAACAATGGAGCGAAGGAAAGACGATTAGCGAGATAGCAAGGGCTGTCTCCGTTGACAGCAACGCCGCCATCGACA
>JALFRH010000121.1 GCA_022785155.1 Spirochaetales bacterium | reverse complement strand
CAGGAAGTGGGATACTGCTCAGGCATTGAGAATTACTCCAGACCTCTCACAGGAAGGAAGCCTGGGGAGAGACCTGCCGTCCTCTTGGATTATTTCCCGGATGATTTTGTTACATTCATTGACGAAAGCCATGTTACTCTTCCTCAGATAGGAGCCATGTATGAAGGGGACAGGTCCAGAAAGATGAACTTGGTCAACTATGGCTTCCGTCTTCCCTCCGCCTTGGATAACAGACCTTTGAAATATGAGGAATTCGATTCTAAGGTAGGTCAGAGGATCTATGTATCCGCCACCCCCGGCCCCAGGGAAAAAGAGGAATCCATTCAGATAGTCGAGCAGCTTATAAGACCTACAGGTCTCCTGGACCCTGAGATTACAGTCAAGCCTACGGAAGGTCAGATGGAAGACTTGTATGGAGAAATAAGGAAGACCATAGATAAGGGTGAGAGAGTATTGGTGACTACCCTTACAAAGAAGATGAGCGAGGATCTTACAACCTCTCTTCTGGGCCTGGGCCTTAAGGTACAATACCTCCATAGCGAAGTCGATACCATCGAGAGAGTGGAAATACTAAGGGATTTGAGAAAGGGAAAATATGATGTACTTGTAGGCATCAACCTTCTGAGAGAGGGTCTGGACCTTCCTGAAGTCTCTCTTGTGGCCATTCTCGATGCAGATAAAATAGGCTTCCTCCGTTCCGCAACGTCACTTATCCAGACCATCGGCCGTGCTGCAAGAAACGCTGACGGCAGAGTCATTATGTATGCAGACAAAATGAGTCCTGCCATGAAGGAGGCCATAGATGAGACCGAGCACAGAAGAAAGGTCCAGATGGAATGGAATGATAAACATGGCATTACTCCTACAACCATTAGGAAAGAGATTGAAGATATTCTTGAGCGGGAGATAAAAGACAGTGAAGCCATTGCAAAGGAAGACGCAAAGATACTTAAGGGCAACTATAATCTTCTCTTGGAAAAGGACAGAAAGAAGTATATAAAGACGCTGGAAAAGCAGATGATGGAATATGCAGAAAACCTGCAGTTTGAGAAGGCTGCCGTCATAAGGGATGAAATCCAAAGAATCAAAGACAGGAAAGATTTGGTTGACGGTTGATGTCAAAACAACAAGGAATACTTCATTTTGGCAAAATAACCTTTGTCTATTGTAGAGGAAGGGGTACTGATAGCTCCATTATTTTGTTTCTGACATTCCCTTCATATTATGTTTGTTATAATAATAACATTATGTTAGAATATAGACAATCTACGGTTCTTTCTGATATATTGGGCCTATGAATGTAGTATTAACTGGATTTGGAAAAATGGGAAAGGAGCTTTACTCCGTCCTTGAAGAAAGAGGTCACAAGGTAGTAGAGGTTATAGACCCCTTTTCATTGGATAAAAGGGTGACTTCAAAGAATATAGAAAAAGAAGCCTTTTCCAATGCCGATGTGGTCATTGATTTTTCTTCTCCTGAAAATGCAGTGGAGAATATAAAGAAATACATGGATTTCTCTATTCCAGCCATTATCGGGACGACTGGATGGCTTGATGGCTTGGATTGTGTGAAGGCATATGGAGAAGGAAAAGATCTCAGAATCATGTACAGTGGAAACTATTCCATTGGAGTCGCCCTCTTCTTGAAGCTTTGTAGAAAAGCCGGGGAACTTTATGGAAAAGTGGCGGGATATGATGCCTCCATCTATGAAATCCACCATACGGAAAAGAAAGATAGTCCCTCAGGTACGGCATTGATGGTCGCCTCGGCCCTTATGGAGACTATGGAAGGTAAGAAAAAGATACTCTTGGGAAACTCTGAGGGAAAGATTGAAAAAGACAGCCTTCAGATTTCATCCATGAGGGTGGGAAAGACACCAGGTGTCCATAGCGTAATAATTGACAGCGATGCCGACACCATCACCCTTACCCACACAGCCAGATCCCGTGCCGGATTCGCCCTGGGTGCCGTCATGGCCGCAGAGTGGATAAAAGATACGACGAAAAGGGGAATCCTTACCCTTGATGATTATTTGAACGAAACATTTGGAGAATAAAATGAAAAATACATTCAGGGGTGTATTCACAGCAATGATCACACCCTTTACAGAGTACAACACAGTTGACTATATCTCCCTTGAGAGAATGGTCGAAGCACAGATTTCTGCTGGAATAGACGGCCTTGTTCCATGTGGAACCACAGGAGAGTCTCCGACACTCTCCCATGAAGAGCATGACAGAGTCATAGCACAGACCATCAGATATGCAAAGGGAAGAGTTCCTGTCATTGCCGGAACTGGTTCCAATGCCACAAACGAAGCCATCAGACTATCCCAGCATGCCCAGGATGCAGGCGTGGATGCAGTTCTTTTGGTCAATCCCTATTACAACAAGCCGACCCAGAAGGGACTCTACCTTCACTTCAAGGCGATTGCAGACTCAGTTTCAGTTCCATGTATCCTTTATAATATCAAGGGACGCACTGGAGTCAACTTGGAGACAGAGACCCTCTTGAGATTGGAGGCGGAGTGTCCGAATATCGTGGCTGTAAAGGAAGCAAGTGGTTCTTTGGACCAGATGTCCTGTGTAATATCCTCCACAGAAAACGAGTTCTCTGTCCTCAGCGGCGATGACAACCTTACTCTTGACCTGATCAAGAGGGGAGGGGATGGTGTCATTTCCGTTGCATCCAACCTCTTTCCAAGTGAAATGGTGAAGATGACACATGCGGCATTGTCAGGGGACTTTGAAACAGCTGAAAAGTATAACAAGTGGTTCAGCGATTTCTTCAAAGTATGTTTTGTCGAAACAAACCCTATTCCAATCAAGACAGCCATGGCAAAAGAAGGCTACTGCAAGGAAATATTCCGTCTACCTCTATGCACACTTGAAAAGGAAGAGCATAGAAATCAACTTTACAGTGTCATCGACAAAATGGTCCAAGACAAAAAGGAGGGAAGAATCTAATGGCAAAGGTCAATGAAGATTTTTTGAAGCTTTCAGGCGGTTATCTCTTTCCTGAAATAGCTAGAAGAACAAAAAAATGGCAGGAAAAGAATCCTGGAGAAAAGGTATTGAGACTTGGTATCGGCAATACAACTGAAGCCATTACTCCTGGCATTGCCGCCGCCATGCACCATAAGATCGATCTTCTTTCCGATAGAAACACTTATACCGGTTATGGTGACGAACAGGGTGACACTCCTTTGAGAAAGGCCTTGAGCGAATTCTACAAAAGGGAATACGGTGTTTCCTTGGAGGCTGAAGAGTTCTTTGTCAGTGATGGAGCTAAGGCTGATGCCGCAAATATCCAACAGATATTCAGCCAGGATTCCATTATTGCAGTCCAGGACCCTGCATATCCTGTCTATGTAGACAGTAACGTTGCAGGGGGAAGAAGTGAAGGCTACGATGAAAAGGAAAGACAGTACAAGAACCTTGTATATATGCCATCCAATGAAAGCAACGGCTTTGTTGCTGAACCACCAAAGGGACATGTAGATCTCATCTATCTCTGCTTCCCAAACAACCCTACGGGAGCAGTAGCAACAAAAGAGCAGCTTAAGAAGTTCGTGGATTATGCAGTTAAGGAAAAGGCCATCATCATCTACGATGCCGCATATTGCGACTATATCAGGACTCCTGGATATGTCCACACAATCTATGAAGTGGAAGGAGCTGAAAAGGTTGCAATTGAAATCAACTCATTCAGCAAGAACGCAGGTTTCACAGGTGTGAGACTTGGCTGGACAATCGTTCCTTTCGGCCTGGAGTCCGATAATGCCGAGACAGGTACCATCCATCGCCTTTGGAACAGAAGGCAGTGCACCTACTTCAACGGTGCCTCCAATATTTCCCAGGCAGGTGGTCTGATGGCTCTTTCCGAAGAGGGAAGAAAAGAGTGCAGGACACTTGTAGACTACTACCTCGGAAATGCAGCCATCATCAAGGAAGGCCTGGAAAAGGCTGGCCTTGTATGCTATGGAGGCGTAAACAGTCCATATGTCTGGGCCAAGGCCCCCAGAGGCATGGGAAGCTGGGAATTCTTCGATTTCCTTCTTGAAAAGGCCCATGTGGTGGTAACACCGGGAGAGGGTTTTGGCAAGAGTGGAGAAGGCTATGTCCGTGTCTCTTCCTATGGCCATAGAGAAGACGTTGAAAAAGCAGTAAAAGCAATTGTGGAGCACATAAATGACTGAAAAGAAACTACCCCTTTCATCTTCTGAACTATTGGATTTGGTTAAGAAGGTAGGCACTCCATTCAATATCTATGATGGAGATGAGATCGAGAAAAACGCCGAGGAAATGAAGGCTGCCTTCTCTTGGGCGCCTTCCTTCACCAACTACTTTGCAGTAAAGGCTCTGCCGAACATCAATATCCTGAAGCTTCTTGGAAAGCATGGCTTCGGTGCAGACTGCTCATCCCTTCCCGAGCTATATATGGCAAAGGCTGCAGGAATCGAAGGAAAGAATATTATGTTCACCAGCAATGATACTCCGGATGAGGAGTTCAGGGAGGCATATAATCTCGGTGCAGTTTTGAATCTTGATGATATAACGCACATAGAAGCCGTAGAGAGAGCCTGCGGTAAGCTTCCAGATACCATTTCCTTCAGATTCAATCCTGGAAAGGAAAGGACAGGAAATGCCATCATCGGCAATCCTGTGGAGGCAAAATACGGTGTAACAAGAGATCAGCTTTTCCAGGCATATTCAATTGCAAAGGAAAAGGGTGTAAAGCACTTCTATCTCCATACTATGGTGGCTTCCAACGAGCTTAACCCCGATTATATCGTGGAGACTGCACGTATGCTCTTCTCTTTGGTTTCAGAGCTGAAGGAGAAGTGCGGAATCGAAGTTGAAGCCATCGATATGGGTGGTGGGGTAGGTATCCCATATCGTCCTGAAGATTCAAAGATCCAGTGGAAAGAGCTTGGTGACAGAATCCATGTACTCTACAAGGAGATGATCGAAGAAAAGGGACTGAAGCCTCTTAAGATCACCTTTGAATGTGGAAGGGCCATAACTGGTCCTTACGGATATCTTGTATCAACGGTGCGCCACGTAACAAAGAAGTATAAAGACTACGTAGGTTTGGATTCCTGTATGGCGGACTTGATGCGTCCTGCCCTCTACGGATCCTACCACCACATCACCGTGGTTGGAAAAGAGAATGAGAAGGCAGACCACAAATATGATGTTACAGGTTCCCTTTGTGAAAACAACGATAAATTCGCCATCGACCGTATGCTCCCTGAAATCGAAAAGGGGGATGTAATTGTCATCCACGATACTGGAGCCCATGGTTTTGCAATGGGATTCAACTACAATGGTAAGATGCGCCACGCCGAGTATCTGAAGACCGAAGGAAGGATCCTGAAAATCAGACGTGACGAAACTTACGAAGATTATATTAAGACACAGCTCATTACACCTGAAGAAGTGTAATTCACCTGATCCTCAGATCCAGACCTCCGTTCGATACCCGTGGGGTCTGGATTTGTGTTTCATATATTGGAAAGTGTTTCCTTACATAGGAATAGATTGAGTATACAGATAGCTGTGTGTCTTTTTTTACAGCTTCATTTCTATCCGTGTCATATCCCATTGCCTTCAAAAGATAGTATGTAAAGGCTCCATAACAAAGCTGGAAAGGGCCGTCTCCCCCCTCTAGGCTGTCTGAAGCTTCCTGCCCCCTTCCTGTGGAAGAGAGAATCCAGATATCCGAGTATGGATACTTTTCTTTCTCCCTTGAGAACAACGCATCTTTTATGGCATTGGGGTAGCTTTTTCCAATCCATCTGTCTTCCTTTTCCATAGTTGAAAAGACATCGGAAGAGAACAGAGGGGAAGATGGTACATATACTCCGGAGTAACAGGAATCCAGAATCAATAGTTTCTTTCCTCCCATTGTCTCCAATCGTGCCAACAGGTCCTCAGGGCTCAGGCTATCCCATTGAGGAGAAGAGGATGATGCATTGGTCATTAATGCACCGTTGTCTTTCTCTCCATGACCAGAGAAGGAAAGAATGAATAGATCATCTTCTCCCAACACCAGTGTGCCGATGTAATCCATCACTTCATATATTGTCCAGGCGCTTTCTTCCTCTCCCTCCTTGGGTCTATACAAAAAACCATTGAAGTCTTCACTATCATTTCCATCCAATTCCACGTTGTTCTTGTCTACAGGAACGTAGATGGGGGAGGAAGATGTGTATCTCTTTCCATTTTGGGAGATGTAGCTCATTACGTGGATATCCCCCAAAGTCTGGATCTGCATATAAAGTGCAGCCTGGTCTGTCACTACATTCTCCAGCTTTCTGCCGTTTCCGTTGTAGTTGTAGAAGTCGTCTGCAATGGTTACAAGGTAAATCTCCCTTCCTGTGGGAACAACTTCGTTTGAGCATGATATCAAAGAGAGTATCAGGAGAATAGGAATAAATATCTTCATACCTTTCCTCCCATCTTTATGGCAACCTGGAGATTAAAGGAAGGATAGTAGGACGAGATGTTGTATGTAAGGGGAAAGAGAAGGGCGAAGTGTTCCTCCAGCTGTAGGCCTGGGGTCACTGATATTGATACTTCCCTTCCGACTCCTCCGACAGGGCTGTAGTCTACTACTCCCAAGTAGAAAAAGGATGACAGATATAAGAGCCTATTCCTATACTCCCCTCCAAGACCACACTTTATCTTGTTGTGCTCCATTGTAATGGTGCCGTTTTTGGGTAAAGAGGCGGTGACGCTTTCAAGCCTTACGGGAGCAGATACTGTCCATCTACCAAAGGTAAAGGACACCATGGACACTTCAATACCATAGGATAGGGAAGGCCAGGCCTTGGATTCATAGAAGACCGTATCCATTCCTGTGGTGAAAGAGACCCATGGGGAATAAGACGAATGCAAAGAAAAAACAATAATAAGAACAAATAAGAGTAAAATGGCAAATCTTTTCATATGCCCTCCTTACTCTTATAACGCAATTTTGGCGAATTATGACTTGATTCTGACTACACTATCTACAAGAATCATCAGAGAAATTATTCTTTTCTTGGGTTTCAGCGGTGAAAAGGCAATCATAGGCATGCCTCTGAAAGACAATCCCAGCATATAACCGGGGCCTGTATATTCAGCGCTGAGAACCTCCACGTTATTGAAGACCAAGTGGTTCGGATATAGGCCGCCCTCCAGACTCTCTTCCGATACCGTAACGCTTTCAGGCCTGAAGAACACGCTGCCTTGGCTTCCTTCTCCATATATGAGGGAAGCAGGAAGTGCTGTTCCGTCACCTGTAAAGAATGCTGTAAAGAGTGTAGGAGGATTACGGTAAAGTTCCTCCGGGGTCCCGAAGGCTTCAATCTTACCATCCTTCATAATGATGATCT
>JALFRH010000115.1 GCA_022785155.1 Spirochaetales bacterium | reverse complement strand
GTGTAGTGTCACCTAGGCGTCTTTCTTTTCTTCTGTCGTCATATCCACGAGGCAATAACTCCAAGGCATCCATCAAGGTGGATACTCCAAGTTTTTCAAACTCTCCTTTCAATGCCTTTCCCACACCGGGGACTTTAGTGATGCTTACATCCATTTTATAGAGGGATTCTCAATACCAGGGTTCCAAGCCATCCTACAAGATACTTGACCATAAACCATACTACCAGAACCAGGGCCAAAGATATAAGGTTGACAGTTCTTTCACTGAGGATTCTGTTCTTTGCAAAGCTTCTGACGAAATCTGTTACAGGTCTGGCTGCGCTTCCGATTCCATCTGCCATACCCCACATCTGAGGGCTTCTGGAGAAGGATGCAATGGTCTTGAAAACAAGGGCGAAGAAGAGAATCCAGAAGTATATGGACAATCCATAGTTCCAGAATGCCGCAAGAAACACATACAGGAACATGGAAAGGGTTATGGTTCCATAGTATCCATAGTATTGGAGGATACTCTCCACGACATACAAGGTACCTACGGCCAAAATAGGGGAGAAATCCAATCTTCCTATGACGCTTGTCTTATTTTGGAAGGCTTTGAGATATGGATCCACAATCCTTCCAATCCAATAAATCCAGTTCTGACGGGAGGGATTGGGGAATATCCAGGATAGGATGATCCTTACCCAGATGAGAATTGAATATACATTCAAAAGCCTTGCAAGAAACAGCGAAAGCTTCATTAGTATTACATTGTAGACCACTTTTATGCCTCCAAAGAAAAAGTTAGCTTACCCAGGCCTTTTCGACAACATCCAGGGCCTTTATTTCATTGTAGAGATTTTGTGAATACTGGACGCTGCTAGTGCTCTTCAGTTTCAGTTCTTCTCCCGGGATATCGCTGATAAAGAGGGAAACAGGTACAGATCCTTCGTTCTGTATCATTACTTCCATCAACTCCTTCATAGTCATCCTGTTAATTTCCACATTGGCCTTTATCCTTATGTTGAATCTCTGGACAGCCAAAGGCTCCAGCTCGGATGGTTCAACTATATCGGATACAACGAAACTCAGTTTATCGTCCCTCTTGTCGAAACGGCCCTTGAAACCGTAGATACCGTCGACCTCAGTCTTTCCTTCTATCTTTTCATAGACCTTGGTGAAGACGGCAGCCTCAACATCCCCATCCTGTGTCTGGATGGTCAGGAAGAGAAGTTTTCCTCCGCTCTTTTTGCTTATGACTACCTTTTGTGCGATGATCTGGCCGATGATTTGTGTATCCTGCCCCAAAACGATGGTATCGGGATCGGAAACATTCACCTTCACGCATTCCCTTATTTCCTTCTCGTAACTATCAAGAGGATGACCGGAGATATAAAAACCAAGAAGTTCCTTCTCCATCTTCAGCTTTTCCAAGAAGGGGAAAGGATCTGCGTTCTTCATTTCAAACTCTCCCAACATACTCTCCTCTTCTCCTCCGAAGAGTGAAAGTTGGCCGAAGGCTGATTGGGATTTCTGTGCCTTGTCATAACGGAAGGCCTCATCAAGATTGGCCAATAGTATTGCCCTATCTATTCCAAGCTCATCGAAACAACCTGTTTTTATGAGACACTCTACAAGTCTGGAGTTTAGTGTTGCATCTCCTTGTCTGGACAAGAAGTCCATAAATGATTTATATGGACCGTTCTTCTCCCTTTCGGCGATGATGGAATCCACCACATTGGCCCCGACATTCTTTATGGCTGCCAGACCATAGAGTATTTCCCCGTTGTCAACGGAGAACTGGGTTTCAGACCTGTTTATCGAAGGAGGAACCACCTTTATTCCATATTTCGGAGCAAGGTTCAGGTATTCCTTGAACTTATCGGGGCTGTTCATTTCGTTTGTAAGGTTTGCAGCCAGGAATTCTGTATTGTAGTTGGCTTTGAGATAGGCCGTCTGGTAGGCTATGATGGAGTATGCGACGGCATGGGACTTGTTGAATCCGTATCCTGCGAAAGGCTCCAGCATGTGGAATATCTCTTCAGCGTGCTCTTCTGTATATCCCTTTTTTACAGCACCTGCCTTGAACTTCACAAGTTCCTTGGCCAGGGCCTCAACCTTCTTTTTACCCATGATTCTTCTAAGGATATCTGCTTCACCGAGAGTATATCCTGCAATGATCTGGGCCGTCTGCATAACCTGTTCCTGA
>JALFRH010000109.1 GCA_022785155.1 Spirochaetales bacterium | reverse complement strand
ACAAAGAGGTTTGCAGGAGTATCATAGAGCTCAAGAGGAGTTCCGATCTGCTGGACATGTCCCATGGACATACATACGATTCTGTCGGCAAGAGTAAGGGCCTCGGTCTGGTCATGGGTTACATAAAGCATAGTGGCCTTGAGTCTCTTGTGGAGAAGAAGAATCTCCCTACGGGTAGAACCTCTGAGCTTGGCGTCCAAGTTTGATAAAGGCTCATCGAAAAGGAATACCTTAGGCGTTCTTACAATGGCTCTTCCCATTGCGACTCTCTGCCTCTGTCCACCTGAAAGCTGTGATGGTTTTTTATTGAGCTGGGTAGTAAGGTTGAGGATCTCTGCTGCTGCCAAAACCTTCTTATGGATTACATTTGGATCCTCTTTTCTGAGAGTAAGGGAGAATGCCATGTTTTCATATACCGTCATGTGGCCATAGAGGGCATAGTTCTGGAAAACCATCGCCATATCCCTGTCTTTTGCAGGAGTCTGGGTAATATCCTTGCCGTCCAAAAGAAGCTTGCCGTTGGAAATATCCTCCAATCCTGCAACCATTCTGAGAGTTGTGGACTTTCCGCAGCCAGAAGGTCCGACAAGAACAATCAGCTCTCCATCTTTTACATCCAGGTTGAAGTCGAAGACAGCTTGGACATTGTTATCATATATTTTATCAATATGCTGTAGATTAAGTGTAGCCATTAGTCCCTCCTGACCTCTTCACCAAGTGTTGCAATATAAGCCTTCAGCGTACGGCTTCTGACAATTCCGACGCCAGCTGCAAAAAGGCAGCAAACACCACTGACGCAAAGATAGATGATACACTTTGCAAACTGCCCGGAACCCATGACAATCTGCTCGACCTTGGATATTGTAACTACAGTAGTTGCTGCACGAAGAGGAATGACAAAGATGCGGACAAACTGCATAATCCCCAAGAAAATAAGGAGATAGCAGTATTTCTCGCTATACGTCTTCACGCCTTCAGAAGAAAGGAAGACGGCAAGCATGAACACAAGATTATAGACGATGGAGGCGCCTATCATGATTGTGTAGTAATAAGTACTTACGTCGGACTTATAGAGACAAACAAAATAGAACACATCAAAGAGAATCGCTAATAGACACATATTGGATGAGAACTTGTTCTTTATATAACGCATTCTATCCACTCTGGTGGCTTTGTCCTGATCTTTCATGATCTTCCTCCTTGGATAAGAGCCTTCTCACCCTTCATAAGCTTCACTTTCCATACTGTGTTGAACACCAAGAGGCCTGCTTCAACCAAGCCGAAGCCGAATACAGCATAGTGGATATCGAACCAGAATGTAGACTCTGTATACTTCTGTTTGAAGATTGAGGCATGGCGAGCCAATGCTTCAAAATCTACGCTCAGCCACTGAGCCTTATAGATCTCAATCTGGAAGTGAGCCCAAATGGCCACAGCCAACATTGAAACGACGAAGATTCCAATGAAAACATAGTTTCCTATATAGTATCTTCTTCGGTTATTGGTCTGGGAAATAAAGAGAAGGCATGCAGACAAAAGCAGCCAAATTCCTGTAACGAGGAAAGTTCGGTTAAACCCCTGCATGTTGTAATAGACTATCGATCCCGGCACCGTCGTATAAGTGAGATCCGACGGATCTAGCATCGTGGAATAAAGGCAATCATAAAGGTCCGTCATTATTCCAAGAGAATAGATGAAGACGATTAGACCGGCAGCCAGTGCAAGATAGCAGACTAGTTTCTGAAAAGACATCTGCTTTTTGTACATAACCCCCTCCTGTTTGTTTTTAAGGATATCCGTTCCAGGGGTATCAACCCCTGGACGGTAAAAGTTCGAGATTAACCAAGATTATTTGGAAATCGTGTTGAAATACTTAAGATCGCGGTCCCATGCACCCTGCTTGATCAAGAGATACTGAGCACCACCCCAGAGTTCTGCAACAGTCTTGACTGTTTCTTCAGCGTTTGTGCAGCCTTCAAGAGTGTATCCCTTTACGATCTGATCACAGAGGATATTGACCTTGCCCTTCTGCTGGTTGAACTGAGCCTGAAGTTCTGTATATGTGTTGACTGTATCTGTCTCAACCTTTGTTGTAGGGAGAGTTGTAGGAATAGATGTGTACCACATATTGTCGCAGACAGCCAATTCAGGATGCTTGATTGTTCCAAGTCCGATAGCAACGGAAATCTTTCCAGCACCTTCCTTACCCACAGAGTGTGTGCACTGATATTCAAATGCCTGGCTCTTAGCAAAGGAGAGTGTTGAACCGAGATACTGTCTAGCAAAGTTTGTGTAGTTACCGGATGTCTTCTCCCAGAGCAACTGTTCTGTGATATCGGCGATTACAGGCATCTCTTTTCCGTTGAAGTTGAATGTTACGTAGCTGCCGTCAGCATTTGTCTTGATAAATGCATCTGGACCATAGCTCATGAGGATCTGTCCCTTTTCGCTGTAAGCATAGTCGATGAGGGCAAGAGCTGCATAGAGCTTGTTTGTATCGTCGCCGATACCAGCCTTGGAGAGTGCCCAACCATCTGTCTTTACGCTTCTCCAGGATTCTGTAAATCTCATGTAGACGCCATTAGGATCTGTTCCGTCGAACCAGCGTGCTACAGGAACCATGACAGCCATGTACTTCTCGCCTTCCTGAAGCTTTGTAGCGTTCATGATGGTCTGAGTCTGGTTGTAGTCATAGCTCATGAATCCAAGATCGTTCTCCAACATTGTAGCGGATGTCTCAGCAGCAGAATCCATGAATGACTTGGAGATAAGTCCTTCCTGAGCCATTGCATTCATTCTTTCCATTGCTTCATATGTAGCAACTTCCTGGCGGGCATCGTGGAGCTTCTCATCAGCGCCGAAGTAGAGGTAGTCCTGTCTTGATTCAAGACCACGTACACCAAAGAGTGTACCGGCGAATCTGAAGAGGTCGACTCTTCTCTGGTTGTTGGCGTCTTCTCTTGAGAAGAGACCCTGTACGGTGTCTGTTCCGTTGAGAGTATAAGCGTTGGCGACTACACAGCGGAGGAGAGCAACAAGCTCGTCAGCATCCCAAGCTGCATTCTGGCCGGCAAAGAGATCGGATCTCTTTGTTCCATAATATCCATTGTAAGCAGCGTCGATGTAGTCTCTGAGCATGTTGACAGCTTCAACACCAGAAACTTCACCCTTAGCCAGTGCGCTGTTCATGACAGCAACAATGTTACCAGCCTTGTCATAATCCTTTGTGAGATCAAATGTGCCTGTTCCTTCAGCGTTGACTGTTTCAACTGTGACCTTTCCACTTGTAGGCATATATGGCTCATAGACAGCTGCGTTGAGCTTTCCACTCTTCTCTGCAGTAAATGCACCTTCTCCGTCAAGAAGCTTTTCAAGCCAGTCGACTCTCATGAGAGGCATTCTTTCGATGTCGTTTACACCATCGAAATATGGGGAGAAGTAGATGGCGCCTGTTGATGTGTTACCTGTGATGGAAAGGCGTACGATTGGATTTGCTTCGAGATAAGCCTTGAAGTTTGGCATCATATCGAGATATGGAGCGATATCAACAAAGCTTCCCTTCTCGCCATAGTCTACGAGAGAAGTTGCGTTACCGGAAACCACATCTACCTCGTTGAGCTTTTCTGCCCAATACTTAAGCTCGTTTGTTGCGCTGTTTCCCTGATATTTATCCTCGATCTTGATGTTAAGGATATTCTGGACTTCAACCCAAGTCGGCTTAAGGTCGCCAGCATGATACATGACACCGGCAAGTTCAACACCTGAACCTGCTGTATCAGCATCGAAGCTAAGACCGGTCTTCTTGCTGTTGTAACCAGTAGCCATTCTCAATACTGTTCCGTCAGCATAAGTAAGAGTCTTTGTCTCTTCGACTTTTTCTTCTACAGGAGCGGGAGCTGCTACAGGAGTTTCCTGCACTGCAATTTCCTTGCCTCCGTTTGCCATAAGTGAACAAATGGCAAGGAGAGCTAGAAGAACTGTCAGAAATGATTTTTTCATAGTTTTCCTCCGTTTGAATATAAAACTATCACAAATAAATAATTATTCTTTGACTCCACCCACGTTTACACCCTTTGCAAAGTACTTCTGTATGAAAGGGTAGATAACGAGGATTGGAACAATTGAACACACAATCAAAGCATAGATGACGGAGTCTGAAGCAAAGGCTTCATTCCATCCGCTCATGACTTCAGGGTCTGTATACTCTTCAAGCATAAGTCTTATATAGACCATCAATGGATGCTCGTTGGAGTTACTGATCATCTGGCGAGCCCAGAAGTATCCGTTCCATCTTGAGATTCCGAAGAATAGAGCTACTGTTGCGATTGTAGATTTGCTCATAGGAATATAGACCTTGGAAAGGACCTGGAACTCGGTTGCACCATCTACAATGGCGGCTTCTTCGATTTCCGAAGGTACGCCTTCGAAAGCGTTCCTCAACAATATGACGTTCATGGCAGCCATACCCATGGCGATGATGACAAGCCACTTGTCGTCCATGATACCTACCTTATTGAACACAGCCTTTGTGTTGAGATAGTTCAAATACTGAGGAACGATACCTGCACTGAACCACATTGTGAAGACCAGGAAGAAGTTGAAGGTCTTCCTGAACAACAGTCTCTTCTTGGAAAGGGCGTATGCACCCAAGATGGAGTATCCGAGAGCCCAGATAGTACCGAAAAGAGTGATATAGAGAGTGTTGGAATAAGCATTCCAGAACATATTGCTGTTGAACATCTTTCCAAAAGCTTCGAACTGAATGTCTTTAGGGAAAAGGATGACCTCGGAATACTCTACAGCCTTTCTTCCGCTTATGGACGAGGATATGGCATAAAGGAAAGGATAGAGACAACAGATAGCGAACATTGTCAAAAGCGTATAGCTGATTATCTTGAAGATTAGTTCTGATGTTTCAAGTTTTCTTTTCATGATTCACCCCCATCAATACAACGATACGTCGGATGCCTTCTTGGCAATGGTGTTGGCACCTATGACAAGGAGCATACCGATGATGTTGTTCATCATCTCTGCTGCCGTTGCAAGACCCTTTGCAGCACCCTCAAGTCCATATCTCTGGGCGAATGTAGACACAACATCTGCCGTTACGTATGTATTTGGGTTATAAAGCAAGAGAACCTTTTCGTATCCTATGGAAAGGAGGGAACCGATTCTCGTAATAAGCATGATTACGATTGTAGAAAGGATACAAGGAAGAACTACGAATCTCATCTGCGCCATCTTGCCTGCTCCGTCGATCTGGGCGGCTTCATAGCTTGTAGGAGAAATGGCGATGATGGCTGCAAAGTAAACGATGGAACCATAACCGGCTTCTTCCCAGATACCACTGAGCTGATAGATACCTCTGAAGAAGTTAGGATTATTCAAAAGACCTGCATCCGCCACTTCCTTTGTTATGAATCCCAACTTGGCGAGGAACTGTGATATTACGCCACAATTTGATGTAATGGCACCCTGCTTTACAAGCATGGTTACAAGAGATGTCATGACTACGGTAGACATAAACTTAGGAAGATATGTCAGAACCTGATATACACTTCTTGCAATGTTGGACTTTACTTCGTTGAAGAAAAGTGCAAGCAGAATAGGCACTGGGAAACCGAAGCAAAGGCCATAGAAAGAAAGAAGGAAAGTATTTCTCAAGGCTCTCCAGAACTCTGCGGAAAGAGAGTCTCCTCCAACCAGCAATCTCTTGAAATAAGAGAAACCTGAGAAGAGCTGCTGAGACACAGGAAGAACCTCGTCTGAGACCTTGAAACAACCCAAGAGCTCATACATAGGGAAGTATCTCCAGAAAAGAAACACCAACAACATAGGGAGAAGCATCACATAAAGACGCCAGTCCTTAATGATTGTTCTTCCGACATGAAGCCAATAGTGTTTCTCAACGTCGTCCCTGACCCTCTGTTCAGGATCTTCTCTGTAGGTACCTGTCGATTCATCATAGATGAGATAATCAGAAGCCTTAGCCTTCATCTTTCCCTCCCTTTTTCCTTTTCCTCTTCTGCTTTGAGACGCATAAGGTATGAAATTTGATCCTCAAATACGCCGTCAAGCCTTCTGGCTATCCAAACAACAACCATCGCAAATACAAGCGAAAGGATATCCGTGGTGATGAAATCCACCACTGTATAGAGTCCATTTCCCAAGACCAGCGACACCACTCCTCTTCCCAAAGCCATCAGAACAAACACCACTGTGGCGTATAACAGGGAAAAGAATACGCTTGAACGCACTTTTTCCTTTCCCATCTTTTTTAGCATCAGAAGAGAAAAACAAGAGAAGAGATTTCCAAAGACATATACAACATACTGGATGACCTCAGCCTTTGACGCAAAGCAGATGGCCACACCTCCCAGTGCACTGTAGAATAATCCATAGACACACCATCTCATGTAGACAATGGCCGTCAATGCAGGAACTAAGGATAGAGTCCACGGTTGGGACCTAAACCATACGGTTCCAGCTTTGACCACTATTGTCTCGAAAACGAAAAGCAGTACGGTCCAAATCAAGAGATCCATAGATTGATATCTTCTTAGCCCTGAATCTGCACCCATACCGTCAGTCGTCTTCCCCTTTTGGTTTGATAATTCTACCATTCCATTCATCAATGTTGCAAAAAGTTTTTAGATATCGGACTTTTTCGTTATCCCAACAGAAATGCCTTAAATAATAGAATAATCCCCCCTTTACCAAATTATTTTTATTAAATTTTGTCAGATAATACAGACAGCCTTTTTGTAAAAAACGGATTTTTAAGGGAAAAAGTGACGTTTATCCCCCTCTTTACTCAAAAGGAAAAATCATTCATTATTGTTTTTGCAGCAGATGCCAGGCAATGCATGCCTCCCAACCCCGCCAGGACAGGAATGTAGCAACGGTCAGAGGATTATGTATGTGACCAGGATTATTTGCTGCTCTTTTTTTGTCTGCCCAGGATTCTCTTCATCCTCTCATAGTCTTCTCTCCCAGGCTTCTTTTGGGAATATCTTATGTCTTCATAGATGGAAGAAAACTCATAATTATCAAAAGAAAGGATACGGGCCTCTATCTCTTCTGTGGACAAAGAGGAAAGCTCCTCTCCCTTTGCTCTTTTTTCGACATTCTTTCTATATAGACTCCGAATCTTCTCTTCATATCCAGGAAAGAGCCTAAAGCTTCTTTTCGTCCTCTCTTCCCTATCCATCAAAGCTTCCATAGTAAAATCTTCATCAAACTGGTCTTTGTGCCTGACCTTTCTTCCATCAATTCCCTTGATCCTTGTCATTAAGGCATATAACTCCAGTATAAGAAAGCCTATGACCATGAGAATGAAAGTCCACATCAAAAGATTACCTAACGGCGAAAAATCCAAGGCCTTGGCTTTCCCGCTGGTTCCCTTTTCCCTTTCATATCTTTCTATGTAGATATCCTCTTCCTCCTTTTCCTCACCCCACTCGTAGACAACATCTGAAACGACCCTTTCTCCCTTGATGTTCTCCAAAATAAAGGGAAGAAGGAGGGAAAGCAGAGAAAAGAGAACAATAAAAAGGAGAATCCTTTTTCTGTTCTCCTTCAAGATGGAATCCACCTCCACCTCTCCTTTCTCATCCCTTATCCTCTTCATTGTCCCATTGATGTTTATAGAAAGGACCCAGATGACAAAAAATATGTAGATCACCACTATTTCCAGGGATATCAATTCCTGATTCCCGTTTATTTGGCCAATGCCATAAGAAATCAAATAAACCAAGCCCTGCCATATATGGGGCTTCATCATCAATGGCTTACCATCAGGCCTAGGGCCGAACAGAGAAGGAATCATAAACATAGACAAAGACAACCCCCATCCTGTCCTTGCCACATTTCCCTTGGAAAGGAATACTGAAAATACAGCCAAGGAGAGAAGGAGGATTTTCCATCCTCTTTTTTCTCCTTTTCCTTCATTGAGGACAGTTAAGGGTACAAGAGGAATCAAAACACCATATATATTCCATAGATGCTCTATTCCTGAATACTCAGGAAAGTTCATTACAATGACAGCGTTTATTGATAAGACAATCAAAGAGACGTTGATTATCCCCAGAAGAGAAAGGAAGAAAGTGTATCTTTTAATCTCTTTTTTCATCTTCTTCCTCCAAAACGAAAACCCTTTCCCCCTCTCTACCATAAAGAAGGAATATAGCTCCTTCTTTTTTGGACAAAGAGAAGAAGTCTTCAGATTCTTCCTCTTCTACGGAAACAGCGAACAATACAGGAACACATTTCAATTCATTATGAAGAATTTCATTTAAAAACCGGGAAGAGGAATCTTGGGAGGAAAAGACTTTGACAGCGGAAAGAGCCCTGTCTATGGAATCAATATGACCTATGCCGCTTCCTTCATCCACCTTCACTCTATTCCCGTCTTCATAATGGCGGCCGTTGCTTACAAGGGAAAGGGAAACGCCTCTTTTCAGCATCAAGGAACAAAAGGAGGAAACATACTTGATCAAAGTCTCTTTTTCCTCCTCTTCCCCTTTTGACAAATCCAAGATGACCATTACGCTTTCATCTGTAGTCCACTCGTATTGGTTCACCTTAAGGCTTCCTGTCTTGGCGCTGGCCTTCCAGTTGACCACACGCATGCTGTCTGTCGGGAAATATGGTCTTATGCCCTTGATCTCAAAGGGATCTTCCTGGTTCATCTTCCTGGACAGCACAGTACCCAAAAATCCCCTGTATGCATATGAAGATGAGAAAGCTTCTTTTCTTTCAGGAAAAACAAAAAGCCTTGAACCTGAATAGAGTGGATATATATAATTCTCTAAAGAAAAAAGGTCTGTAGAAGTTATTCTACCATTATTTATAGTATAAATACCTCTTTTTAAGCCATTAATCGTCTTATTCCTCTTCACAGAACTAAAAGACGGAAGAGAGAATGAAGAAGAGACGGCAAAGGGTTTATCCCCCTCTTTATATTGATTGCATAACCTTTCCAGACTCCACTCTATACTTACAAAGGATAAGGGTAATCTTTTCCTGTTTTCACTTTTCTCCATTACCTTCACCCCATCACCCTCTCTGATTGTTTTTTCTGAAAACACCACACTTACATTCAAAGCTTTTCTCCAAAGCTTTTTATAAATGGCCCTTTCAATAAAGAATAAGAGTATCAGAACAAGGGGAAGAAGAATAAATCTCACTGTCTTTTCCCCCACTCCTCGGTGGGTGCAGGAAGAGAAGAAAGAATCGACAGGATTTCTTTTCTTCCCCTCTTGATATCGATTCCCAATCTATGTGAAAGAATGTGGGGCGCCACTTTCTTTACATGGGATACGGTCACATAATCATACCCTTCGAGCATGGCCCAAGCTTTTGCGCCACGCATCAAGGCCAGTGTACCTCTGGTACTTATCCCCATTCCATCCTTTTCCCTGGTGCGAGCGGTGATTGAAGCCATATAATCCAAGATATCAGGATGAACATACACCTTTCCGGCTTCCCTCCTCATTTCCTCCAGGTCTTCTTTTCCTGAGACGCTTTCCAAAGTATCCAGAGGATCGGAAAGGGAGAAACGGGATAGAATCTTCACTTCCTCCTCTTTACTTGGATAACCCATTTCCAACACCATGAAAAATCTATCTATCTGGGCCTCTGGAAGAGGATAGGTACCGGCTGTTTCTATAGGGTTTTCTGTTGCTATTACAAAGAACGGATCCCCAAGCTTCCTTGTCTCCCCATCTATGGTGACCTGATGCTCCTCCATCGACTCCAAGAGACTGGACTGGGTTCTGGGTGTAGCTCTATTTATCTCGTCTGCCAATAGTATCGATGTAAATATAGGGCCCTTTCTGAATACAAACTCCCCTTCCTTCTGTGAAAAGTAGTTCAAGCCTAGAATATCGGAAGGTAAGAGGTCCGGAGTAAACTGTATTCTTCCAAAATCAAGATCCAAGCTCTTGGCAAGGCTCTTTGCCAGTTTTGTTTTTCCTGTTCCCGGCATATCCAACAAAAGGACGTGGCCTCCTGAAATAAGGGCTGTCAACAACAGTGATATGGTCTCATCTTTACCTACAATCACCTGCCCTATATTTTCCTTAATTCTTAAAGCAAATTCTCTTCCTTTATTCATACTGTAAGTATAATGGAATTAGAGTTATTTGGAAGAGGAGATCGGAATTGAGTATAAACCCCAGATGCCCCAAATGCGGGAGTCACAGAGTCCAACTGACAAACGAAAGGAGCAAGCATGGCTGTCTTTGGTTCCTTGTTTTCGGCTTTTTGTATCTGATCTGGATACCTATCAAATGGTGCATAGGCCTCGTCATCTTTATCCTTTGGGATTGGTGGATGGCTATTATCAAGGCTCTTTTGAATAGAGGATATGTTTGGAAAAGCAAAGGATGGTTCACCCTTACAAAGAAAACCTATTATTGCCATGACTGTGGTTTCAACTTCAGAGCATGACACAACACCTTGGTTTTAACACAAAATAGGGCTATTTTTGGTCATTTTCCAGGATTTTCGCGTCTTATATATCAGGAAGCAATCCTAAATATAAAACTCGAAAGGAGGAATTGATGCCTGATACAGCCATAGCATTAAGCATGGAGGCTGCAGGAAAATGTGCCAGATACGATGCGTCTGCAAAGAGGATCCTATCCTTCAAGGCGGTGATCGCCTGGATACTCAAAAAAGCGTGCAGCGAGTTCAGGGACTATGACGTGGCCTACATCATGGAAAACTGCATAGGCGGCGTGTCGGTTTCGGATAAGGCCGTACACCAGGACCAGGGCAACAAAAACAGAGGGTTGGATGGGGACGAAAGCGTGGAGATGATGAACTCCGAGTCATCATCCATCAATGAAGGGAACATGTACTATGACCTCAGGTTCAGGGCCAGGGTGCCTGGAGGGGACGGTGACATTTTCCTTATAGTCAACATGGAGATACAGAACCAGGACAACCCGAAGTACGCACTTGTCACAAGGGGGATATACTACTGTGCAAGGATGCTCTCCGAGCAGTATGGGACCGTGTTCAAGAATATGGACTACCATAAGATGCAGAAGGTCTATTCCATATGGATATGCCCCAAGCCCGAAGGAAAAAGGGAAGACACCATAATCCGGTACTCGTTAAGGGAGGATGAGGTCAGGGGAAATAGCTTTATCCACGTCTCCGACTATGATAAAATGGAGGTGGTGGTGATATCTCTTGTGGAGGACTATGACAGCTCCGAAGCCCCCCTGGTGGGACTACTATCCGTACTGCTCTCTTCCAGCATGGCACTGGAGAGGAGGAAGGAGATACTGGGTTCCAGGTATGGAATAGCGATGGACAAGAAATTGGAAGAAGAGGTGATTGAAATGTGTAATCTAAGCAAGGCTGTAGAGGATATAGGACGCAGGAAAGGTATCGAGGAAGGAAAAAGAGAAGGCTCCCTTCTGACATTGTTCCAGTTGGTGGATGAAGGAAAAATAGCTGTCAATGTTGCTGCAGACACAGCAAAAATGACAGAGGAAGAGTTTATGGAGAAGAAGGAGTCGTATAAGAAAGAGTCTCTTTGACAACAGATTCTTCATTTAATGATATCGTCTATTGATATAGCAGATAAGGGGGAGAGAGAAGACTCCCCTTATATAACAACCATCCACCGGTCTCCCAAAACAAAACACTGTTTTCCTTATAATCGCTTTGTATCGATCTATTGGGGAGGAAATTATAGAAAAGTCTTTTAGTGCACCGTGTTGGTGAAAACCTTCGATTCTGAGCGTTAATCGCGGTTTTTGTTGCGATATCGCAGTATTTTCGGATTATAGAAAACCAATTCCAGCAGAATTTTGACCTTTTCAAGGGTTTCCTGATCCGGATTTGATGCGATGAAACTAAAGAAGTTAAGGTAATCCTGCAAGTCGTCTCTGTCGAAACCCGAATGTGCCCTAAGGAACTTCTTAAGCATTGCATGCTGCTTGTTTATTGAATCCATAGGGTTCTCTTTGTCCTTGAGCCCTCTGGTTTCCTTTGTAGTATGTATTTCTTCTGAAAGGTTGAGCTTGTCCACAAGCAAGGAGTGTGAGTTTTCTCCGTCATGTATAAGCTTTGAGCCTTCCTTTATGTGTGAAGAGAAGGATTCCCATGTGTGCTTCTTTGAAGGTTTTCCGAAGCCTTCCATTATGCATATCAGGTTCTTTCCATCCCAGGCACAGCCTATGCACATCTTGTTCCTTGAAAGCCCCCTCATACCCTTGCCGTCAGGCCTCTTCTCCGTATCCTTTCCCATAAGAGGATAATACGTCTCGTCAAGATATATCTTGCCTTCCAGCATTATGGACTCCTGCCAACCCTCCAGGATTAGGAACAGCTTGTCCATCCAATATTTCGTCGTAGTAAAAGCATTTCTGTTTATCTTCGAAGTGAGGTTGAAGCTTCCGTGGCCTATGATCATCACCATGAAGTCCAGCCATTGTGATATGGAAATCTTCCTCTGGTCGAATATCGTTCCTGTTATTACAGTGAATGTGCCGCTGCAATCCTTGCACTTGTATCTGGTTAGGCCCACACCGGTCTTGCCGTACTTGATGATTGAACCGGAGCTACATTTTGGGCAAAGGTACGGGACGAATGAATTCAAGAGGGAGACCTCCCTCTCATCTCCTGGTGCGATGTGCCTCTTGTCGTAGTTGTCCCTTGTACATCCTACGATGAACTCCTCTATAGG
>JALFRH010000098.1 GCA_022785155.1 Spirochaetales bacterium | reverse complement strand
ACCAACCCTCTTAATGGTCAAAACGAAGTTATATGAAACATATATAGTTTTCTTTAAATCATGAGGGGTTGTCAATTAGGATAGGTTCAAGACTTATCTACATCCTGCCAAGAAACGTCCTTAACGCCTTTTTTCTCCATTTTCTCCAGGGTCTTCTTTGCTTTTATCAAATAAACGCCCCAGGAGAAATACAGAGCTCCGAAGGCCACAACCAAGGCTCCCAAGATATTCATGAATACATTTCCGATGAGAGAAGGGAAGACAAAGAGAACCAAAGATACTATGAAATGAAATATAGTCTTCTCCCCTATTGCATCCCCCAGCCCAGTCCAAGTCTTCATTCTTCTGTTCTCCAACATTCCTGCTATGGCGGAAATAAGGAAGCCTGAGGCAACGACATAAACAACAATCTTCATTACAGAAGAGCTCTTTTTGATCATGGCGACAATGGATATGATCAAAGCGGCAAAACCAACCAAAAGAGAGATCAAAGCATTTATGTACATTGTCTTTTTGACTCTCTTGCTGGAGTCAAGACTTATGGAGACTCCCTCGACGGAGACTTTTGAGGCCACTGAATCAAAACGTATGGTATTGATAAGGGTCCTCATACCCTTGATGAACAAGACAATGGAGAAGAGAAATGCTGCAATATTCACCACGGCATTTGGATTGAGAATAATGAATACACCAAAGACAACGACGATTATTCCTGAAACAAAATAGTAGATAGAGTTTTTCATTTTTTTCTCCCTCTTTTCTAAATTTCATTCCAAAATGGAAAAAAGTCTAGGGCCCACTCCCAACATCGGTCTTCTTCTGTTATTGTTCTCATATGTACTTATTATTTGATGCAGACCAGACAATTTGGGATTTCAATGCCACAGAGCGTATTTCATTGAAGGCTCTCTTCGATCATTACCACCTTCCCGATACAGCGGAGACAAAGGATGCATATGAAATAGGCAACCTTTGGTGCTGGGATGCGTTCGAGAAGGGAAATATCTCTTTGGAAGAGCTTGAAGCCTTGAGAATGAAGCTCTTTTTCAAGAATCTAAAAAGAGAGGATTTGGATGAGAACGAGGCTGCAGAGTTATACGCCACCCTCCTTTCTGAAAACGGAATACTTCTCAATGGCGCCTTGGATATGCTGGAAAGCCTAAAGGATATTCCAAAATCATTGGTTACAAACGGACTAAAGAAAGTACAGCGAGGCCGTTTGAAGGGCACAGACACCGAAAAATACTTCGACCACATATTCATAAGCCAGGAAATGGGGGTGCAGAAACCTAAGAAAGAGTTCTTCGATATAGTGCTGAAAACCATAGGCAGAGACAAAGACCAGTGCATTGTCATTGGAGACAGCGAGAAAAGTGATATCCAGGGAGCAAATAACAGTGGTATCAGAAGTATCTACTTCTCCCCCAAAGGAAACATAAGCTCCAAGGCCACCTGGTCTGTCTCATCATACCAGGAGATGGTAAAGCTTATCAGATCGCTTCAGGCTTGAACACTTCTCCCCTGGAATCGATTATGCATATGGTGGGAAAGTCCTTTACTTCCAGTTCCAGCACAGCCTCCGGCCCCAAAAAAGGATAGAGGATGGTGCGGCAGGAAACAGTTCGTGACGCATATAATGCCCCGCAGCCGCCGAAGGCCTGGAGGTACAACCCTCCGTACTCTTTCACAGCATCCACGACACTCTGGGACCTGGGGCCCTTTCCTATCATTATCTTCAGTCCTTTTGAAATCAAAAAAGGTGAGAATTCATCCATACGCCTGCTGGTGGTAGGGCCTGAAGAACCTATGGCCATGCCTTCTTTTGTAGGTGCAGGCCCCATGTAATATATGGCATTACCCTCAAAAGGAAAGGGTTCTTTTCCATTCTTCTTTATATCCTCGACCATTAATTTATGGGCCTGGTCTCTTCCTACATAAATCTTACCGCTGACATAGACGATGTCACCTTTGTTGATATGGCTCCAATCAGAAGAAGGCAATATTAGCTTAGTCTCCATCATATCCTCCCACCAGTACGACTTCAGTCTTTCTTTCAGCCCAGCAGTTTACTGTAACAGCAACGGGAAGCCCTGCAATATGTGTCTCTTCTTCTTTCAGGAAAACACCGAGGCAGGAGTTCTTTCCACCCATTCCTCCCGGGCCTATGGAGAGGGCGTTCACCCTCTCTTTTATCTCCCTTTCCACGTCGCTTTCCTTTCCTCGCTTGAAGAAAGCCTCCTTACTCATAAGAGCGGCTCTATCCATTGTGCCGCCAACCCCTACACCTATAAAGACGGGAGGGCATGGCTTAGCACCTGCCTTCTTCATTGACTCCACCACAGCTTCAACAACTCCCTCTTTCCCTGCAGTAGGATTCAGCATTGTGACGGATGAGCAGTTTTCACTACCAAAACCCTTCAAAAGAAAATGGAGTGTGATATCGGAGCCTGAAGTAAGGGAGTAGTTTATTACTGCAGGAAGGTTGTCTCCCGTATTCTTTCTCTTCCCCATTACGTCGCTTACTACAGAAGTCCTGAAGAGGCCTTTTTTTAAGGCTTTGGATAGAGAAGAGTTTATCAACTTCTCCAACTTCACAATATCCAGGCGGGCGTTTCTTCCAATTTCAGCCCAACACCACATCATACCGGTATCCTGACAGAGCGGTATCTCCAGTTTTTCAGCCAACGCCAGGTTATCAAGAATGGCATTCAGCACCACCTTGCCGTTTCCATTTTCCTCTGCACTCGCCTTTTCCAAAGCCTTCACAGCTTCAATCGGAAGCTTTCTTGACGCTTCAATGACTGCATCCATTATGACTTCTTCAGCCTTCATACAAATCCCCCTGTCGAGTATCGTCTCTTTCCATTTTATCATTTAGTGTACGGAGAAAAAGGGATTTATCCATAAAATGACGAGGTGCCATGAGCCTATGGGCAGGTGTTTCACATACAAGGCGCTGAACTATCATCCCAGGATTCAGAAGCCTCAGAAAATACTGGACTTCATTCATATATCTTTCCGTAGACCAGGATACAATCTCTCCATCCAAATAATCCTGGGCCATTCTTGTCCCTCCAGGAATGTGGAGATTATGTATCTTAACACCCTCGCTCCCCACTTGGTTCAAAGCCTCGGCTGTTTTTATAAAGTCTTTTCTCTCTTCTCCAGGAAGACCTATGATCACATGGGTGCAGATCTTTATCCCTCTCTTATGAAGGCGCTCTGCACATGTTATGTAATCACTCAGAGTATGGCCTCTATTTATTCTTTTCAGTGTCTCATCAGAAGCGCTCTGCAGGCCAAGCTCCACCCACACTTCCCGTTCAGGTGTTATATATTGAGCCAATAAATCCGCAACATCCTCTCCCACACAGTCAGGTCTGGTGGAGACTATGAACTGGGAGAAGTCTCCACACGAGAGGGCAAGGTCGTAAATTCTCTTCAAATTCTCTGTGCTATCATAAGTATTGGTCCAAGACTGAAAGTATAGGGCGGCAAGCTTTGCTTTATAGCGCCTTTGGATGAACTCCAAGCCCTTTTTTATCTGATTCTCAATGGACTGGAATCTTAAAAGGACTTCTTCAGATACCTCTTCATCGAAGGATGAATCGTGACGGAAGGCGCTTTCACTTGTCCTTTGATATACCGCAATGCTTCCAGTTCCGTCACAGAAAGTACAGCCGCCCTCCCTTTCTTTTGTTCTATTTGGGCAGCTGAAGCCTCCGTCCACCCCCACTCTATAGAGGGAGGTGCCATATTTTTCAAGTAAGTATTCCCTGTAATTATTCCACCTATCGTAATTCAATGGAGAACCGCCCCTATAATGCTTCTGTTGCCGTTTACATAAGAGGAAGCATCCATTTCCTTCTTCATAGGAGGTAATACTCTCGTTACATATAAGTATCCATTGCCTGTGGCTATCTTCAGTCCCTTACCTTTCTCCAATCCTACTACTGTCCCCGGCTCTTCCGTAGAAGGAGGGAAGGAATCAAAGGCAGTGCCATATACTCCTGTAATGAGAAGCTTGTCCTCCCCCAAATAGCCATAGGCACGGGGCCAAGGAATACAGGCCCTGACCAGGGCATGGATTTCTTTTGCTTCCCGCTTCCAATCTATTCTTCCGTCTTCTTTCGTGATGAATGCCGTGTATGAAGCTTCGCCCTCCTGCTGGACTCTATCTATTGTATCTATGTTCTTTAGAGTCTCCAGAACAAACTGAGGTACCATCTGTGATACTCTTTCCTCCAAGGAAAGGGTCGTCTCATCCCCGTTGAGGTCAATGGAAAGAGAAGAATATATTCTTCCTTCGTCTATTCCCAATCCGATTTCCTGGAGTGTCACGGCAGTTTTTCCGTCCATGTTCTTAATAGCTGCGAAAGTCGGGGCGCAGCCTCTGTATTTAGGAAGAGGAGAGGGATGGACATTCATGGTATTATCAAAGAGAGAGAGGAACTTCGGGCCGAAAATCTTTCCATAGCAGAAGGAAAGAAGAGTATCGGCTCCAAGGCTTTTTACTATTTCCCTCTCAGCCTTATTCAAGTGTTCAGGGGTATAAACAGGAAGCCCGAGCTCCAGTGCCTTGACTTTTACAGGTGTAGGAATAAGAGTCTTTCCCCTCTTTCCAGGAGCATCGGGAGCTGTAAAGACAGCACATACCAATTTCTCCTCAGCAAGCAAAGACAAGAGAGGGACTGCTATTGTATCTGTCGCGGCAAAGAGTATCTTCATTTTTTCCTGCCACCCTTTTTCTGCTTCTTCTCATAAGCCTTCAGCATTTTGTTTTTTTCATCTTCGCTTAAGCGGTCGATGAAGAGCTTTCCGTCAAGATGGTCGTATTCATGCTGTATCACCCTTGCCAGGAGTCCATCGGCTTCAAGGTTGAACAACTTGCCGTCTGCATCCCTTGCCTGGACTTTGACCCTTAGTGGCCTGATGACATCATGATAAACTCCAGGAATGGATAAGCAGCCCTCTTCATAAGGGCCCTTTTCAATGCTTGTCTCCACAATCTCCGGGTTGATGAATACATATCTCTTACCATCTCTGATATCTACAACGAAGAAACGCTGGGGAATGCCTATCTGTGGAGCAGCCAAACCAATGCCATCCGCTTCCAACAACTCATCAAACATAGCTTCTGTAAGCATTTTCAAAGAAGAATCTATTTCTTTTACAGGAGTGCATTTTGCTTTCAGTACGTCGTCGCCTATTTTAACAATTTCCAAGATCGGTTCCATTTATTTTTTCCTTTTACTCTATAATAATATTGTTTTTTTCCCCTTGGAGGAAGTATTGAGGCCAAGGCAAAAACAAGAGAGAATAGATATATGAGTGAATATAGAGCAATAATGGCGGGAGAGAAAGCCCTGTATAGCTTGAAAGAAGCAAGAGACATCTTATCCTCTGCATCCAACTGGGGACTGTTGGATATCTTCGGAGGAAATGGTTTTACAGGTTTCATGAAGCACATGAAGATAGAAAAGGCAAGGCAAGTCCTGGACAGGGCACGCCAGGATCTATGGGAGTTCAAGAATGAACTGCAGTATCTTCCTGCCATCAATATAGATGTAGGGGGATTTCTTACTTTTGCAGATTTCTTCTTCGACGGCTTTCTTTCAGATATATTCGTTCAATCCAAAATCAGCGGTGCAAAAAGACAGCTTGATGAAGCCATAAATAAGACAGAGCAGGTCCTACACCAACTCCGCCTTTCATAATCATAGAATCTCGTCCGCCTTGGAAGGGATGGCACAAAAAGAGAAGTACTTCTCCTCCAAGGGTATCCATTTATTCTTGAAGTCCTCAAGTTTTTCAGGACTTCTTCTTTCCAGCCTCGAGAGCTGTTCTTCTTTCTCTACATCAAGGAAGAAGGCCCTCTCCCAATACACAGGGAGAGATGGATGGAGAGCATATGACCCCTCTATAATGATGGGCTTTGACGCCTCCACCACCGCTATCCCATCATAGTCCATCTTAGAGCATGAGAATCTTCTATAGGAGAAATCTTTACCACTTCTCAGGCCTGCCACCACTTCATCCAGGAATCTCTCCCAGTGGACGTTGCCTCCAGGCATGGCAAAACGCTCCGGGGTGCGCAGGGAAAGGGGAAGGAAAAAGTCATCCATCTTTATAATGTTTATATCCCGTTCGCTCTTTACATCCAAGGAAAGCGTACTTTTACCACTGGCACACCTTCCATCTATGGCAATAATCTTTACGCCGCCATCAATGAGATTAATTATCTTGTCTTTCCTTTCCTTCCTGTCCATGGCCATAGGATAACATAAACGAACCTTTGAAACATAGATTGGAAATCAAAAACGAAGAAAGAGTTCATGAAATGTGGAATAATCCCAAACTCTGAAATAGAATGGTGGTATGTCTGAGAATAAAATAGAAAACAAAACCAAGGGAATGAAATTCCATCAATTCTATACCTATGTCTATCTGCCTCTTTCAGCAGTATTGGCCCTTTTTGTTGCATTAGGTCGTTTCTATTATATAAAGACCATTTCTCTGGATGGATTCAGAGGGTGGATTGAACTGGTCCACACAATATACCCGATGGTATGTTGTGTCCTCTCTGTCATCACACTACCCTTCTTGATTGGAAAAACAAAGACAGGAAGGGAGCTTGTTCTATTCAGCCAGACTTTCAAGGCTCTCCTGTGCCTTGTGATCATTGCTTCATATCTTGCCTTCGGCAATGCCTTACCTGCCCTTATATATACCATATTGGTATTTCTAATGGCCTTGGTATATGGATACTACAGAATGCGTGAGTGGGAATTCGATCCAGTGACAATACCCCTCGGCAGAAGAGAAATACCTGTTCCTCCAAAGAAAGAGGCTGCTTCTGTTTCCACTGATGACAAAGGAGAACCGGAAGCAGTGCAGGAAGTGAAAGATACAAAGGAAGAGAAGGCGGAAAAGGAAGAGGAAATACTGGAAGAAGAAGTAAAACCCGAACCAGTTACCAAGGAGAAGGAGATAGAGATAAAAGAATCAACAACAGATGTCTCTTCTTTGGAAGTTGTAAAGATTACATCCTTCATTCCTGCAACCTTTGTTCCCGATAGCCCGATAATACTGGAGGAAGTTGTCATAAAAACAAGAACAGAAGACTCCCTTATATCCATCAAGGTACGTAATATCTCCAACAAGGACTTTGTCTCATCCACCTGGAAAATGGATGGGACCAGGGATTTCAAGTCAAACAAAAGGATTTCCAGCGGCTCTGAAACTACCATTGATGCCATTATCAATGTTCCTACAGATAGAGCATCCTTCAGCCTATCATCCATTACAGATGAAGAGGGAAACAATCTGGATATTGCAGAGAGAAGGCTTACCCTTCCTGAAAAGCTTGATATCTCATTGCTGACAAAAGACGACAGGTTCCCCTTCTTTCTCTCGTCCCTGAAGAAGAAGGAGGGAGTGGATGCCCATTGGCTTTATAAAGAAGATGAGACTTCATCCTTCTGGCTTTGCCCTGTATGCGGCATTCCTGTAAAGAAGGAAGAGAAATGCCCTTCCTGCGCTTTGGATAGAGAGAAGGCCCAGGTGTTCTCCTATTCATCCCTTACAACCCTTTTCGACAAAGCAAAGGAAAGCAAGGAAGAATGAAGTACGCTGTAATCGGCGGCTCTCTTTCAGGCCTGGCCGAGGCTACGATAGTCCAACTGAAAAAGAGAGGGTATTTCATCTTCGCCCTGGATATACGGAACAAGGAAAGGGAGGAGGACGGCATCCTCTATATAAAGGCGGATCTGACAAAGAGCGAAGATCTGGAGCGGGCAGAAAAGATAGTAGAAGAGCGGACTGACAAGCTGGATTTTATATCCAACTTCTCAGGCTGTGTAATCTTGGGCTCTCTATTTGAGAAGGCTGAAGGAAAGGTTGAGAAAATCTTCTCCCTCAACCTCTTTGCGACCTTCAACTTCAACAGGGTCTTCATTCCTCTTGTAATAAAGGGCAGGGGTTTGATCGCAATTATATCCAGTGAATATGGAAAGATCGTGGCCATCCCCCTCCATGGCTACTACCCTATGACAAAGCATGCCGTCGAGATTTATGGAGACTCCTTGAGACGTGAATTGAAAAAAAGCGGGGCAAGAGTGACCACAATACGCCCTGGTGCCTTCAAGACAAATATGCAGGGCTCAATAAACGGACAATTCGATTCCCTTCTCTCTGAAACCGACATATACAAAACCCCTCTGGGAAGAATGAAACATATTATGGTTGGGGAACTGAAAAGAGCCAAGGATCCTATGATTCTAGGGAAAAAGCTTGCTTCCATTGCAGACAAAAAGCACCCACGCGCCCACTACAATATCAAAAACAGCTTCAAAATGAAGCTTCTGTCCATTCTCCCTTCTCCACTTACAGACTGGATCTTCTCCCTCTTTTTCTAATCAGAAAAGAGATGTGGGGTCTACATCCACTTCCAGATGAAGGGAAGACGGAAGGATAAAGGAAGAAAGCAGATTTTTGGTAAAAGAAAGGAGCCTTGATATACTCTGGCTTCTTAGAAGCACATGCCATCTCCATTGGCCTGCAGCCTTTTCAATAAGGCAGGGAGATGGGGAGAATACTTCAATCTCCTCGTCTTCATCGGACATATTTGAAGCTATTTCCCCAAGTGCCATGGTGGCTTCCTTGACTTTTTCTTCGTCCTTTCCCCTTATGACCAGATTGATCAAGCGGGAAAAAGGAGGGAACATGGTCTCCTTTCTTTGGGCAAGTTCCCGCTCATAGAAGTGCTCCAGATCGTTGGATGCAGCCATCTGGATTGCAGGAGCCATAGGCTGTGTAGTCTGTATTATGACCTTTCCGTCGTCCCTATACCTTCCTGCCCTTCCAGCCACTTGGTGCAAAAGGTCGAAGGTCCTTTCTCCTGCCCTGAAGTCAGGAAGGGCCAGGGAAGAATCTGCATTCAATATTCCAATAAGAGAGACTTTAGGGAAGTTCAGTCCCTTTGCTATCATCTGTGTCCCCAACAGGATGTCTATTTCCCCATCCCTGAACTTTGAAAGGATCTCCTGTGTCTTTTCACTATCTCCATTTGTTACGTCTGTATCCAATCTCTCTATTTTCGAGAATGGGAAAAGGGCCCTGGCCTCTTCTTCTGCGTTTTCAGTGCCATATCCTCTTGGAGAAATATCCAAGGAACCACACTCCGGACATACTTTCACCAAAGGCTCCGAGAAACCGCAGGTATGGCAGATAAGCCTCTTTCTAGCCTTATGGTAGGTCATGGCCACAGAGCAGTTGGGGCACTCCACTACGGCCCCGCAGGTCTTGCACTCATAGCCATAGGAGAAACCACGCCTGTTGAGAAAGAGAATCACACCCTTTTTCTCCTTCAATGCGATTCTTATTTCCTCCTCAAGTTTCTGGCTTATATTCCTTTTCTCTCCACGCATGTTGACAATAGTCATTTTTGGAAAGGAAGCCTCACCTATTCTGTTTCTCATTACTACAGACTTTATTTTCTGTAGTCTTATGAGATTCCAGGCCTCCAAAGAGGGAGTGGCTGACCCCATGATAAACTGGGCCTTCCATTTTCCCGCCCTATACTGTGCCACCTGGCGGGCCGAGTATCTTGGACTCTGACCTGATTTATAAGCATTCTCATGCTCCTCATCCATAATAATGAGCCCTAAGTTCTTGAATGGAGCGAAGACGCTGCTTCTGGCTCCTACTACAAGATCCACTTCTCCTTTCATTATACTTCGCCATGCTTTCAAGCGTTGGGAGGGAGTAAGGGCCGAATGGAGGATGGCCACCCTTTTGTCGAATCGTTGATATACTTCCCCGGATACCTGATGGGAAAGGGTTATTTCGGGAACCAGATACAGAACCTGTTTCCCCTCCTTTATTACATCCTCAGCCCTTCTGAGAAAGACTTCGCTCTTTCCACTACCAGTGACACCATAGAGATAGAAAATATCCTTGGGAAAGGCTCTGAGACGGGAAAGGGCGGCTTCCTGTTCATCTGTCAGTTTTTCTACAGGAGAAAAAGAGGAGAAATTGAAGAAAGAAGAGGTTTCGCTCTCCCTTCTTCCTGAAGGGATCATGGAAGAGAGGTTGACTCCTACAGGAGAGAGATACATAGTCTTCATCCAAATGGCGGTATCCAAAAGATCCTCATTGAATACCTCTTCTTTATCTACGACCCTTTCTATATCCTTGATCTCAAAGTCCACTTCAGGTTTTGTATATATCTCTTTTGTAATGAACGCTGTTTTCTTCGACTTGCCGAAGGGCACAATGACCCTTCTGCCAAAGAGGGCCTCACCCTCCATCTTTTCAGGAACGGAGTAAGTGAACTCCCCTTCAAAGGGTACAGATAATACTACACTCACCCACTTCACTTATTTTCCCCCTCTTTAAGGAAGGAAGATATAAACTTCAGATCCTCCCAAATAGGAGCACGGAGAGCCCTGTTCTTGACCAGGTCCATAGGAGAATAAGTGCAGAATACAGGAATGGAGTTCACCGAGAACTTCCTCTTTCTGAAAACTTCATCCATATCCCCTTCCCGCCTCAGCATATATGAAGAGACGTCCTTGCCCAACAGAACCATGGTCTTCGGCTTCAGTCTGTTCATCTCATTCCTCAAATGTTCCCTGCACATATCTGCACTTTCTTTCTTGAACTCCTTTACAGGACACTTGATGAGAGTGGTAAGGGCAATATCCTTTCTACCAAGATTAATGGCTGTAAGCCATTTATAGAAATAGTCATTGGATGAGGGGGAGAATATGACGGCTCCCTCAGGCATAGGGGAGACAAAGAGAATCTTGGGCTCTGGATTCAAGAGAGGCTCGGCGAATATGCTTCTTTCGAGGCAGGCATTACACTTATGGCAGGAAGCAAGATCGTCCACATAGTCCAGTTCAGGCTCCCTTTTGATATCCTCCACAGAGTATTCATAGTCAGTGCTTTTCTCTCCAAGATTATCTTTTTGAAATACATTTTCAGCCCTGTCGAGAAGGGATAGAAAATACTCCAAAGTAAGGTTATCGTCCACAATTTTCCTCCTCAAACCAAAGATATTCATTTTCATCATAGCTTATTCTTGCCAGATATAGACCATCTGAGGGGGCGGTCCTCAATGCCTTACTTCTATCTTTTGCCTCCAGCCTCTCTTTGAAGGCCTCCCTGTCTTCTCCCAAAAGGGCGGAGTCCAGCATAGTTCCCACCATACTTCTTACCTGTCTATAGAGAAAAGCGTTTCCCACAACCTTGTACTTCAGTATCTTGAAGCCATAACCATCTTTTTCCTCACTCCAAATGGATTCATAAATATCCCTTGTCTTGGATTCACACATATCTTTCGAAGAACAGAAAGTCGTGAAATCGTGGGTACCGAAAAGAAGAGAAGCATAGGAGTTGAGAAGGTTAACATCCGGTAGGCTCCTTAAAGCTGTCATTCTTCCTGAATCGAAGGGAAGCATATCCTTATACTCCTTCACCAGGTACCAATACTCCCTTGCCATAGCTGTAAAGCGGGCATGGAAAACACCCTCCGGCTCCCAGGAGGAGTGGATGCGTATGGAAGAGGGAAGCTTTGTATTGAGTATAGTGCTGAATTTCTCTGGACTTATTCTGGATTCTGTATCGAAGTGGGCCACCTGCCCCAAGGCATGCACTCCGCTGTCCGTTCTACCTGAGCCTTGGAGAAAAATATCTTCTCCTGTAATAGATGAGAGGATCTTCTCAATTTCCCCCTCTACACTATCTGCATTATCCTGGACCTGCCAGCCATGCCACTTGTTTCCATCATAACTTATGGTGAGGGCGATTCTCCTCTTATTCTCCGGCATTATGACTTCAGGCCTTTTCCAATCCAAACGGCTCACACTTCCTCCAAGACGACAAATGCAATGCTATATTCCTTTTCATGGGAGAGAGATAGATGTATAGAGTCATCCCTCTTTCCTTTTACAAGGACAAAGGGTCTTCCGCCCTCATCGCTTCCAGTCTCAATATCTTTTGCGCTCCAACCTCTGAAACCTGTTCCGAAAGCTTTCACCACAGCTTCCTTTACGGCAAAACGGGAAGCCAAATACTCCGTCTTATTTACCCGTCTTTCCATTTCAAGAAGTTCACTTCGGGTAAATATCTTTTCCAGTGCGCCATGGGGGAAAGTGGAGAACCTATTGTTTTCCACAATATCGACGCCGACGCCTTTTATCATCACTTATTTCCCTCTTGGAAGAGAATACGGATGGTGGCCGGTGATGATTTTATGGTAAGGCCATAGGAAGAGAATATATCGTTGTCGTAATCCAGATATACCACCCTTCTTGATATTCCTTCGCCTCCCACATCAGAGAAATCCACAGAAGCTGTAATAAGGGAAGGATCCACAAGATATACAATGTCATCGTCTCCCGTTATTACTACATCTATAGATTCAGGAACCAAAGAAACAGGCTCAAAGGGGCTTGATGCATTTAGTTTCACTGTAATGGGAATAGTCACCACTCTATCTGTAACATTCAAAAACCTGACCGCCACAACAATGCCCAACGCCACAAGGAAAGAGAAGACCTTCACCACCCAGTTGCCGAATATGGCAGAGGAAAACTTATTCTTATTCTGCATTATCTTCCTCCTTGTTGCCATCGTTCTTCTGAAGATCCTGAGGCACCACTTCCTTTCCTGAAAGGAGAAGGATCAACATGTTCTTGATTTTATCAAGGTCCAGGTTATAGTAGATGTTTGCGTTGTATGCAAGGGATATCGCCCCAGTCTCTTCACTGACGATCAATATTACCGCATCGGATTCCTCGGAGAGGCCAAGGGCCGCACGGTGTCTTGTTCCGAAAGTATCCTTAATGGCCGTCTGCTTGGATAGAGGAAGGTAACATGCAGCATATGTACACTTTCCTCCTGATATTACGCAGGCTCCATCATGGAGAGGAGTATCGTGGTCGAATATGGTAAGGATCAGGTTGGCGCTCAAATCTGCATTGAGCTTGGTTCCAGTTTCATATATATTCTTCAGGTCTGTCTGACGAGGGAATATGATCAAAGCTCCTCTTTTCTTGGAAACCAAGGTGGCGCATGCATTCAAGACACTATCCAGCTGGCTGGCGGATGTCTGGGAGGAACGGAATATACCTCTTCCCCTGTTACCTGTGAAGGAACGTCTCAACTCCGGCGTATAGAATACAATGAGCATCATCAACACTGGAACCAAAAGCGTCTTCATAAGAAGCATCAATACCTTCAGTTTCAAAATGTAAGAAAAACCATAGAGAACCGCCCATCCAATAATGAAGACAGCAACTTCTCTGGCCCTGGTTTCAGCCACAGCCATATAGAGCTTATAGATTATAACCGTCAGTATTGCCGTCTCCGCCGCCATTCTGAAATAATCGGCGGAAGACAAACTGGAGAACAACTCCACCATTCCTCATTCCCCTTCAGCCGCAACCCAATCCAAAGTGCGGCTAACAGCCTTCTTCCAAAATCCTACCTTTTTTTGCCTTTCCTTGTCATCCATGGTAGGAGTCCACCTTGTCTGTTCTTTCCAATATGATCTTAGTTCATCCGTATTCTTCCAGATCCCCACTGTCAAACCGGCAGCATAGGCAGCCCCCAAGGCTGTGGTCTCCACAATTACAGGTCTTATTACAGGCTTTGAAAGTATATCTGACTGGAAAGCCATCAAAGGCCATGAATTTGTCATTCCTCCGTCGACTTTCAGGCTCTCGATCTTTACACCGCTGTCAGCTTCCATGGCGGAGGCTATGTCATAGGCTTGGAAAGCAGTGGCTTCCAAGACGGCACGGCATATATGCTCACGGGATGCATAACCTGTGAGACCTGCGATTACGCCTCGAGCATCGGAGCGCCAATATGGAGCAAAAAGCCCTGCAAATGCCGGCACGATATATACTCCGCCGCAATCCTGCACGCTCATCGCCAGCTCGTCCAATTCTTTGGCAGAGGAGACCATCTTCAGGTTGTCCCTCACCCACTGTACCAGACTTCCTGCCACAGCCACCGAGCCTTCCAAAGCAAAGACAGGATCATTTCCTTCGATCCTATACCCCACGGTGGTGATGAGACCATGCTTTGAGTAACATACGTCTTCACCTATATTGGCAAGCATGAAGCAGCCTGTTCCATATGTACACTTACTTGAACCCTTGTCGAAACAGGCCTGCCCAAAGAGGGCTGCCTGCTGGTCCCCAAGTATTCCACACACAGGAATCGATGCCTTGAAAGGCCCATCCGGGTCCGTATATCCATAAATTATTCCAGAAGAGGATACTATTTGAGGAAGACACTCACTGGTAACTCCGAAGATTCTTAACAGTTCAGGATCCCAACTCTGTGTCTTTATGTTCATAAGCATATATCTTGAGGCGTTGGTTACATCGGTGACGATCGCCTTGCCTCCCGTGAGCTTATAGACCATATAGGTATCGATGGTACCGAAGACCAGTCTACCCTTTTCAATACCTTTCTTTACTGCAGGAATGTTATCCATAAGCCATCGGATTTTGGAGCCGGAGAAGTATGGGGAATAGAGAAGACCTGTCTTTTCCCTTATCCATGACTCCTCCACATTCTTCGATAGTACGTTGTCAATATACTCCGCACCTCTCAGATCCTGCCAGACTATGGCATTGTGGAAAGGCCTACCTGTGACTTTATCGAAGGCGATGATGGTCTCCCTCTGGTTTGTAATGCCCACAGCACTCAGCTCATCACCTCTGAGCCCCGCCTTTTCAAGGGCGGATTCTATGACTTTCTTTGTATTTGCCCATATTTCTTCAGGGTTATGTTCGACCCAACCTGGTTTGGGGAAAATCTGTCTATGCTCAAGTTGGGCGGAAGAAACAATGTTGTTCTCGTGGTCGAAGATAATAAATCTAGTGCTGGTAGTACCTTGGTCCAAGGCTCCTATATACTTCATTTTGTACTCCTGTCCTTTTTATTGTACAACAGGATTTTCAACTATGCACTGCAAAAGGTAAGGCCTTGATTTCCAAAGAAAGGTTGGAGTTTTCCAAGGCTTTTTTCCCTCCAAGAACTGTAATGCATCCATTCTCCATGGCCTTCTCAGTCGCCCTCTTGATTCCAATTATATCCTCCTTGGTCATCTTCAACTGGTTGTCCTTCATTCTTTGCCTCAGTTCGTCTGAGATGCCATAGATATATCGTCTCAAGTCCAAAATACCCTTTGACTGTGGTCCCATGGGCCTTGTGTCCCTGCTGAGAGCCTTGAGCTTGGCGTCCTCCAACTTTTCATCTGTAATCTCTTCAATCTTTACTGCAAGGGAGAAGTCCCCGATGGACTTTTCAAGCCTAGGATCACGATATGTGTAGAAATACCAGATGTCTTCATTGATGTCCAAGCCGGCTCCTGCTCCATAGGCTCCACCCTTTTCCCTGATGAGGGACCAAAGTGCATTGTTGGATACCATGGAAAGAAGCATCCTCATGGCACTGGCTTCCTCGCTCTCTTCCTCCGGCGCCTTACCCGATAGTGCTGAATAGGTTACAGGAGAAGAGAAAGAATAACCAAGGTTCTTCTTTGCATCCTCAGGTACAGTCTTAAGGGACACGCCCTTCTTCCCTCCCTTTGGAAGGGAAAGGATAAAGTCATCCACCATCTTCTTTTTCTCTTCGTATTCTTCCCCGTCCAAAGTCAGATGATAGACCACCCTTTCCCTGGTAAAGGTCTTTTCTGCTATCTGGGACAGGTTTTCACAAGTCTTTTCGAACTCCCCGTCTTTAAGCATCTCCCCGATTCTATACCAATACATAAGGCCTTCGGTCCTTTCCGTGGTATACAAGGCGGAGGTAAGGGAACGGGACGCAGAGCCTAAGGCAAAGGAGTGGGCCTGTCTCACAACAGAGGCTTCATAGTCGCTTTCAATATCCCTCATGGCGGCCTTTACTCTTGAAGGCGAAGAGAACTTACCTTCCTTCAACAGCTTCAAAAGAAGGTCCAAAGCTTCTCCAAAGTGCTCAGATAAGCTCTTGAACCTAAATATAAGGGTATCTTTTTCTTCTCCATTACAATCTGAGCCGATTTCCAGGAATGCAGAGAAAGCCCCTGTGACGAAGCGTAGTGAGGATAGGAATGAAGAGTAATCCATATCGCCGACATCAGTCATAAGCATAACTCTGGACAAGAGGCTCACATACTCCAGATCCTCTATTGGGAAATCCGAGACATCAAAGGCGATGTCACTATAGACAATGGAAGCTGATGGAACTTTTGTCACCACCACCTTTCCATCCACTTCCCTTGGAATGGTGTTGAGTTTTGAAGGAATATCGGAAATATTGAGGCGAGGAAGCTTTTCATAGTCTTCAGGAGTATCCTCCCCCTCCTCAAACTCGAGATAGAGTCTCTCATCTTCCTCATTCCACTCTTTTTTATGAAGTTCCAGCTTATTCTGTATCTCCTGGTTGATACTATCCTGCACGCCTTTGTCCATGGTTATTACAGAGAGAAGTCTATGGGAATTATCAATAAGGTTTTTCTTGATCCAGTTTTCAACGAATCTGCTGTCCTTTTTGATCTCTTCCCTTATTTTCCCCACCATGGAAAGGGTCTGAAGCATATCCGATGGATTCTTTCCATAAGCCCAGCCCTTGTCGATACGGGTAAAGTAGATTCTATATCCCTCAGGAAGGCCGTCACTTATTTCCTGGATCTTGAACTCCATTCTTCTTAGGCTTGATTCCACATACTTGGAATCTATTCCTTCCTCTATTATTTCCCCCAATGCCTTGAGGATGAAGGCCTCGGCTTCATCGGCTTTATCTTCAGTGGAGCCCGAGAAACCTACGCTGAAGGATAGATTCCTATAGGAATCCACCAGTCCGCTTTCACTGGAGATATCTCTTCCAATGCCACTTTCAACAATTCTCTTATACAAAGGGGAACCAGGGTTGCCAAGAAGAACATCCACCACCAGGGAAAGGATCGTGTTCTCCATAGGGTCGTCCGCCTCACCAAGAAGCCATGAAACCATTATGGAGGAAGTATTGTCATCTTCGTCCGCACTGCTGAGAAATCTGCACTTTCTGGGTTTATCCCATTTTTCCGGGCATGTGGCCCTCTCAGCCTTTTCTCCTCCCTCACGCTTAGAGAGGTACTCTCTATCCAGGAACTCCAGCTTTTCAAGAATATCCAAGTCTCCATATAAAAAGAGGGTCATATTCCCGGGAACATAATATTTTTTGTAGGTGGCTATAAACTTCTCATATGTCAGATCCGTTATATCGGGAGGATTACCTCCAAACTCATGGTTGTATGGGGAGTCTTCATTGTAGAGGGGACGTGTAGTTGCATTCTGCACTACGCTGTTGTGGTTGGAAATGTCACCAAGCATCTCTGAAAAGACTACACCCTCGAAGTGGAGGCCTCCCTGACTCGATATTCTTATTCCTTCCTGCATGAAGTCTTCCTTCCTCAACAATGGATCGAAGACAGCGTCAGTATAAATTGAGAAGATGTTGTCGAAGTCCTTCTTTACATGGCTGGCTGCAGGATAATCGGTTCTGTCAGGTGCTGTCATGGCATTTAAAAATGTATTGCAGCTATTTCTGTTGAGAGCCATAAATGGGTCTCTGACAGGATACTTTCTGCTCCCTGTCAGAACTGTATGCTCCAAGATATGGAATACACCTGTGTCATCCTCAGGAGGAGTATATATCGTATAAGAGAAAAAACACTCGGTGTTGTCACAAGAGAGGAAGTATACTTCCATCTTTGTCTTTTCATGTCTAAAAAGATATCCATCACCCCTATAATCCGGGCAAGGGCGTTTATCTACAAGGCGAAAACCATAATAAGTATTCCCAACTATCAATTCTTTCTGCATATTGTGATTTTCTACATATTCCTCTTTTCTGACAATATGCTCTCCATTGCCCAAAGAGAAAAGAGAAGATAAAATCCAACATATGATTCATATCGGTCCCCATGTATCAAGTCAAGGCTCCGTAGCCTTCGCCCCTTTGAGGGCAAAAGAATTAGGCGCCACAGGTTTCGCCCTCTTTACAAAGAATCAAAGACAATGGAAAAGTCCTGAACTGAAGGAAGAAGATGTACTCTCTTTCAAGGATAATCTTTCTAAGCTTTCCTATTCACCCTCTTTTATTCTCCCACATGCAGGGTATCTCATTAATCCCGCCTCCCCAGACAAAGATATTTCAGATAAGTCATACAACCTCTTCCTGGATGAAGGAAGAAGGGTTATTAGACTAGGCCTGAACGTCATAAATATCCATCCAGGGGCATATAAGGAAGGCGACATCAAAGATGGAATCAAGAGATGCAGCCTTATGGTGGACAGAGTCCTGGAAGAAGTTCCTGGCTTGAAGATCGCCCTTGAAAACACCGCAGGGGCAGGAACCATCATCGGCTCCAAATTCCAGGAGTTGGATGAGATACTATGTGGAATAAAGAACAAGGACAGAGTGGGCTTTACTTTGGATACAGCCCACTTATTTGGAGCTGGATATGATGTGAAGGGGGATCCTGAGGGAGTTTTGGACTCCTTCTTCTCACGTTTCGGAGGAGACAAACTTTTTGGCATGCACCTCAACGACTCCAAGGTCCCCCTCTCTTCAAATAAAGACAGACATGAAAGCATAGGACTGGGGCTCATAGGAAAGGAAGCCTTCCTTTCCATTGTGAGACGAAAGGAAGTGGCGGATATTCCTCTTATTTTGGAGACGCCGGATGAAACGAAATGGAAGGAGGAGATCAATGAACTCATGGGAGCTAGTGAAAGATAAGAATGAAGGTCGTGTCCTGGTCCTTGGTCATAGAGGTTCCCCTTTGAGGGAAAGGGAAAACACATTAAAATCCTTCAAGAGAGCCATTGAAGAGGGAGCAGATGGTGTGGAGTTGGATGTCCATCCGACTTTGGACAACCATCTTGTGGTATCCCATGACAATTCCCTTAAGAGAGTCTATGGCCTGGATATGAAGATAGAGGACAGTAGATTCAGCGATATAAGAAGAGATG
>JALFRH010000096.1 GCA_022785155.1 Spirochaetales bacterium | reverse complement strand
GCGGCATTGTGGAAGAGGTCAATAGAGACCTTCAGAGTTATAAAAAGATTACTCTTGTAACAGTCACCGATGAACCTTTACCCACTACAAGCACTAGAAAAATAAAGCGCTTTGAAGTGATGAAAAAATTCAATTGATTATAAAACCCAGTCACGGTTCTGGATACATGAAAAATCCCGGAAAACCGGGATTTTCCCATTACATTTCCAAAAGTTTTGAAGCTGAGTCATGGTCAATAAATAGATTCCATTCTCCAGTGGCTTCAATAGAGTTGCCGGAACCATATTTGTTACGCTCCTTACTCCAAAAGGGAGTCATCTGCAGACAGCACCTCCACTCCCATTTCTTCCAGTTCTCTTCTGAAGTCCCCTTGGATTTTCTCTGTGACGAAGGTGTCGACCCTATCCCAAGAACAAACTTTGGAGAAGGCTTTTATGCCAAACTTGGAGGAGTCTGCCATGAACACGACTTTATCGGAGGCTTCTATCATATTTGTCTTCAATTCGGATTCGGTCATATCGGATGTGCTGATATTCTTCTTGTCATAGGCTGCGGCACCCATGAAATAGATATCCACGTTCATGGCCTTTATGGCATTGTTGGCCAACAACCCCACTGTACCCATGGACTCTCGTCTGAGATTTCCTCCAAGAAACACTACCTTTATGTCTTCCTTGTCCTTCAGTTTTTCACAGGCCAGGAAACTGTTGGTGACCACAGTTACGTTCTTTTCATCAATATACTCGATTAGATGGATGGTTGTGGATCCCGAGTCTATGATTATGGTGTTGCCTGGCCTGATAAGGGAAGCAGCCCTTTTGGCAATGGCCTTCTTTTCCATTTCATATTCAGCAAGGGTGTTGGAAATAAGACGGGCTTCACCCTTTCTTCCGCTTTTCATGGCTCCACCATGGGTTCGGATCAATTGCCCCTGTTCTTCCAGTGCCGTCAGGTCTGTCCTAATGGTTACTGCACTTACACCAAGGACCTTGGAAAACTCTTCCACTGTGACATAATCCCTGTCTCCAAGGATTCTTAGTATTTCATCCCTTCTGCTCTTAATATCCATTGTTTCATTATACCAGCAACTTTCGAATATATCAGTATCTGGCATATCCTGCATTGACATATTTATCTGTGATTTTCCTGACTTCTCCGTTTAATCTTTCACACTCTTCCTTTGAGTTTGAAACAATCTCCCATCTGCACATGGCGTCTTCGCTTCGGCTTATTCTCTCTGCTACCTGACACCATGTCTTCCCTTCCAGATTGGTCTCTCCATCAATGGATACGGGTAGGTTGAAGCGCATGAGGGTTGCATCCAAGCTGTCTCCATCATCCATTTCCTTGATGACTACAGCCCCCAGCTCCTTCATTCTCTCTTCCACATCCCTCATGATGTCTTCCATTTTCTCCGGAGCATTTTCGAAGTGGAGAGGCCACTCCCTTTTTCTGAATATGGATTGCCCTATTCTATATGCCTTTTCATACTCTTCAGGTTTTTCCTTGTAGCATTTTGCCGTCATAAGGGCGAAGAATAGAGTGTTCTCAACTGAAGCATAACCTTTCTTTCTGTCCTTTATATCATAAGGAAAGTTCATATAGTAATGGGCGGATTCCTCTTCGCTTGCAAAATATCCCTTATCGCAGTTTTCCCTGAGTTTCTCTTTGATAAAAGAGTGTCCGTTTCTGATAATATGGATCTTCGCCCCGCTTTTTGCCATAAGGGCAAGGGATGTGGGGATTGCCTTTACGTCGGCATAGAAATCTTTCTTTTCTCCATTGAATATTTTCATTACCGAGTCCGCAATAAGAGCCATGTTCAAACCTGGAACTATTTGGGTTCCATCCCTATACATCAAATCCAGTCTGTCTCCGTCTCCATCAAAACAGAAACCATAGTCATATTCCCCTTCTTTCATGGCTTTTCTTGTGGGGGCGATGGATGTCTCGATAATAGGATTTGGGTCTCCCTTTGGAAAGTTTCCATCCGGGATGACATCCATAAGATCCACTTCTGCTCCCGCCTTTTGGAAGGCAAGGGCGACTTCGCTTCCGGCGCTGCCATTAAGGAATTCAAGAAGGATCTTCTGACCCTTCAGGTCTCCTTCCTTTACTCCGGATAGTTCCATGGAGTATGAAATGTAGTCATCAAGATAATTTATGACTTCAAGGCTTCCCTTTTTTTCTCCTTCAATAAGGGTAGGGCCGGATAAATAGATTTCCTTTATCTTCTTTATCCCTCCCTCTTTTCCACATTCATAGGCGAGGGGAAATACGTCCTGGGCCATTAGTTTCAGTCCGATATATGATCCGGGGTTATGGGAGGCTGTCACCATAATGCCGCCGCTTTCCCTGTGCTGCATGCAGCTGTAGTAGAATTGGCAAGTTGAAATAGGAAGAGGATTTAAGAGTACATCTACACCTAAGCTTCTAAAGGCTTTTACAAGACTATCGGTGACTCCAGGTGCATTGAGTCGTGCATCCCTTCCTATTACAACAGAGGGGGCTTCCAGAATATTTTTATAATAAAGAGCAACAGAAAGAGAGAGCCTTTTCAACAGTTCAGGTTCTAGCTTCTCCATTTTTGTCCTGATATCATAAGGTTTGAACATTCCAAGATTCAATTCTTCCATTTCGTTGCTCCTTAAAAAGGATATATTCAAAACGAAAGAAAATCAAAGGAAATTTTCATTAACGAAAGAAGAATATGGCTGTTTGACTTTCGTTCGAAAAAATATATAGTAGATTTCACTATGAATGTAACTTGTAGTGTCGTTTTCATTGCTTAGGCAAAATAAAAGCCCCGTTAATTCCTTGGGCGGGGCAATGGGTCAATAAAGGGATGCTATCAGGTCTACACACTTCCCGATCCCCAGCTTTCCGCTGTCAAGGGAGATGTGATAGTTTTGGGCGTGTCCCCACTTAAGATCTGTATAGAACCTATGGTAGGCGGCTCTTCTTCTGTCCTTTTCCCTGATGCGCTCCAAAGGAGCAGCGTCTCTTTCTCCATATTCGCGTACTATGCGTTCTGCTCTTTTTTCCGGAGTGGCGTGGATAAATACGTTAAGTAGGTCTGCTTTGTCTCTCAGAACATAGTCTGCACATCTACCTACGATTACACATGGGCTCTTTTCCGCCAGTCGGGTAATGATGCGGCTTTGGATGAGCCAGATTTTATCTTGGTTTGTGGGTCCCATGGAACGGTTGGAGAAAAGGTTTGACAGCCACTTGTCCCCGGCGCCCTCTCCCTCGTTTTTAATGTAATCACCGCTATATCCAGACTCCTGGGCTATTTTCTCGATGATCTCTGCGTCATAGCATGGGATTCCAAGTCTCTGTGCCACCATTTTTCCTATGGTGCGTCCACCGCTGCCAAATTCACGGCTTATGGTTATTACTCTGTTTTTCATATTCCTTTTTCCTCCTTAAGCTCTTTGT
>JALFRH010000086.1 GCA_022785155.1 Spirochaetales bacterium | reverse complement strand
GTATGCTGTTGCAGGCTATCTCTTGGCAGCCAAGTCCGGTGGATCCTCAGCTTCCATGGGTATGGGATACGAACTTGAAGCAATTGCAGGCTGTACAATCGGTGGTGTCTCCACAACCGGAGGTATAGGAACTGTATCTGGAATTCTTGTCGGTGTCCTTGTTTTCGAACTTTTGAAGATTGTCCTTCAGTTCCTTGGCGTCAACCCATACTACAACTATGTCGTCCAGGGTGTCGTCATTGTAGTAGCTGTCGCCCTCGATATCAGAAAGTACATTGCCAAGAAATGACAGATAAAGAGACAAAGAAGAAAAGGTGGCAAAGTATCAAGGAGGAGTGGTACAGTCATGTACACCTCTCCTTAAAGACTTTGGATTTGATTATCGGAATCGGTATTGCAGCATTGCTCATTACGGTGATATTGATGATCCTTGAAGCTGCCGGAATTTTCTATCTCTTTGGCAAATAAGAAAATGTCCCCTCGAAAGAGGGGATATTCAATGTCTTTAATATAGAGATATGATTTTCTTCAGATCAGATACGAATTTGTTTTTCAGCGATTCCGGGGATATTATTTCTACGCTGGTTCCGCATTGTACAAGGCGTAGATAAAGCTCGATGGAGTTTTCCACTTTTACACTGCAGATCATTTCTCCGTCTTCGTTTTCGCTTATCTCCGGCTTCTCATGGACTATGGTGGAGAAGGAGTTCAAGGCGCTCTTTTCCCTTACCTTCAATACGAGGGGGATCATATCGATGGCATCGTAGGAATCCTCTTTTTCCCTTTTGTTGAAAGGCTTGAGGTTATCAGGGATAGTGTAGGTCTCATTCAACATCTGCACCGAGATTATGGATTCGATGTTGAGGGTGATGATATCTTTTGTGTGTCTGAGTCTTCCTGTTACTGTCATAGGCTTTCTTCCGTCAGAATTATCGGAGAAACCTATAAAGTATGGAGCTATCTCTATCTCTTCCTTTCCTGGGGTGCTGGTGGTTATTTTTGCAATCCTTCCAGAAACCCAGCAATCTATCAATACTTCCAGGACTTTGTTGTAGGAAGAGGTCTCAAGTATGCTTTCTTCTATCTTTTTGTCTATGGCATCCGCCAATACAAATATATTTTCACTGATTTTTGGAGCATAGGAGCGCATATTCATGGCGATCTTTCTCAGTCCTGAAGCCAAGTGTGGGTTCTGCATGGATACGGAAGAGGCCAAAGCCTCCGCAGACATGTTGAATGCCAAGGATTCATATACTGAGAGTTCCATAGGAGACTCGTCTTCACCCTCTTTGATTTTTATGAGATTGTTCTCTTCGTATATATCTATGTGCTGGGACAAATCCTCCACATATCTGGAGATGGTTGATCTATGAACACCAAGTCTTCTTGCTATTTCAGCTCTTCTCAGACCTTCTGGATGGGACCTGAGGAGCAACTCAAGTTGCGCAACTCGCTCTCCCTTCATTTTTCTTCTCCTTTTCAAGAAGTATAGCAACAAATAATCTATCTTTAAAGAAAAAACGAAACAAACTGCAACAAATTATTGTCCTAAATGCAACATTGTATAACGAAAGATATTGTTTTGTAATTCAGAACTAGAGGTTGTTATAGTCAATTTAGAAAGAGATAATATAAGCATGTATGAAGATGAATTGGACAGATTGGAAATAAGGATCAGCTATCTTGAGAAGCAGAACGAAGAGCTGAACGAAGTCGTCATAGATCAGAGTAAGACCATTACACACCTTATGGTGCAGATGGAAGAGATAAAAAAGAAGGTCAAAGACCTTATGGACATTACAGCAGACGAAAGGGCCAATAGAAAACCTCCACACTATTGATTGGCCTTATTTGGAGTCTTGACATAAAAAAGAACTCCCTTCTCCCGGGAGTTCCCTTATGGCAATAAGAATTATTTATCCAAGACTCTCTTTCTCCATCTTGTTATGCCATGGAAAGCGATTTCTTCAGAGCCATCCTCACACTTACGGAGTATCTTTGTATAATACTCTTCGGAGTTTTCCTTCTTCTTGGTCTCAACTCTTATTTCATCGCCCAAATGGCACTGTTTCTTCCACTCCACATCAAAGAACTCAGGTAGATTGTGGTCAAGGTATTCATGGGGGAAAGACTCCATCAGCCAAACTATATAAGAGATATTATTCACATGTCTGTTATAGTCTGTATCGTAGTATGTCGGATGTACTTTCAGTGAATCAAAGGAGCCTTCATTGTATTCATCCTCTGAGGGGAATTTTGGAAGGGCAGGGTCGAAGTGCCTCAGCTGAGGATCCACATATGGCAGTCTTCCATCGATATAACTGGGTCTTTCAGGCCTACCTTTTATCATATCCATAATCACCCAAAGGTTCTTTGACTGGAAAAGCATCTCTCCCGTCTTCTTGTCCCTTGCTTCAACCCACCTTGGGCAATATAGTCTGTATCCTTCCTGACACCAGGTTTCTATATCATATTCATCGCTCCAAGAAGCATATTTGCCAATGGTCATCTGTGTGCGGAGAATCATCCAGGTTCTTCCCTCATTGTCCAACATATCCTTCAAGCCAGCACCTTTGAGAGTTGCATGTAAGCCTGCAACTTCCTGACTTATGCCAAAATACTTCTGTGGCCTTACTTCATAAAAGCAATCAGTATCTGTGCTTTGGAAATATGAAGAATCCCTTCCTATGTTGTCTTGATCTATAGTCAGCATGTTTTCTCCGCTTTATACATTCTTATCATGCTTCTTCCATACTTTCTCTTATCGCAAAGAGAAAAACCGTCCAGCTCTTCGGGCCATTCCTTTTCCTCTTCAAAAGGATAGTGGATTATAAAGAGTCCCCCTGGTTTCACCGTATGGTGGGAAGCGATGTTTTTTAGTAGATTGACTTTTCCTTCCATTGGAAAAGGTGGATCTGCATATACTATGTCGTAGCTGATGATGGAAGAGAGGATATATCTCTCGGCGTCCATTACAAAGAGTTTCTTCTCCTCTTCCACAAAAGAGAGGTTCTTTTCAATGGTAGCCTTCTTTCCTCTGTCCATTTCAACCAGATGGATGGGACTTGCTCCTCTGCTTGCAGCTTCAATGGCTACGCATCCGGAACCGGAAAAGAGATCAAGGAAAGAACACCCTGTCAAATCTCCAAGAATAGAGAAAAGGGATTCCCTCATTCTATCCATAGCAGGTCTTATCACCCCTGGTGGACATACTACGTTTCTTCTACAGTATTTTCCCCCTGTGATCCTCACGCTTCCTCCTCAGGCCAAAGACCGATTTCTGAAGATATATTGGTCATTCCTTTGATGGTTGTATCGATGATGAAGGGAAGCTCTTCTCCCATAAGCTCTGCGCCTTTAAGGATTATGTCCCTGTTGACTCCTGCGGCAAAGCCTTTGCTGGACCACTTTTTCTTTACGCTCTTTACTGAGATTCCCTTCATTTTCTCAGGCCTCATAAGAGCTGTAGCTGTAACCAGTCCTGTAAGTTCATCGATTGTAAAGAGAACTTTTTCCATTCTCTTTACCGGTTCCACATCTACGCAGATGGACCATCCATGGGAACATACGGCATGGATGAAATCATCGTCAGCCCCGATTTCCTTCAATAGGTCAGGAGCCTTTTTGCAGTGGATTTCAGGGTATTTCTCCCAATCGATATCATGTAAAAGGCCTACCAGTCCCCAATACTCTGCATCTTCTCCATAGTAGGAAGCAAACTCTCTCATTACAGCTTCCACAGAAAGGGCATGATGCCAAAGGCTTTCGCTTTCATTATATTTATGCCATAAATCTACTGCGGCATTTCTATCGAACATATAATTCCTCTTGGCTTATTTTGTTTAAAATAGGGAAGAATGTCACTATTTAAATAAATAATAAAAACAAACATTTGTTGTTTGTTTTTTTTGTCCCACACTTTCACAATAAGAGGATTTTCAAGTGCCGGACACACTCTTCATGCCATAAAAGTATTGTCCAATACCTTTCAAAATATCTCTTAAACGAAGAAGGCATAGGTCGGATTGAAAACCAAATGAATAGGTATGGAGAAGGGAATACCAGAAATCCTAGAAAAGGTGGTGGATATGATATAAAGGGAGAACCCAAAAGAATGGTGGACGGTCATGTCTTTGTTGGTTTTAGGATAAAGATCTTGGATGACGAACTACTCTGATATATGGGCCGGGAATTAAATGTGTACTTCTCTCGTCATTAGTCTCTTTTCATTTCTTCAAGAGCTTTCCTCAAGCCGGAATTGACCCCGCTGATAAGGCCTTTATCTACAGCACATATCCTTTCAGCTTCAGCCCTTGCTTCTTCAAGAATATCCTGGTCTTCGGTGATGGATGCGTATTTGAGCTTTAGAAAGCCTGACTGTTTGTTTCCTGACATCTCTCCCGGGCCTCTGATTTCCAAGTCTTTTTCTGCAATCAAAAAGCCGTCGTTTGTCTCCCTCATAACCTTTAGTCTCTCTTTTCCCTCTTCCGACAAAGAAGGCTCGAAGACTAGGAAACAGTAGGACTGCAGGTCTGATCTTCCGACTCTTCCCCTTAACTGATGGAGGGCTGCCAGTCCAAAGCGTTCTGCATGTTCTATCACCATACAAGTGGCATCGGGAATGTCGATACCGACCTCCACTACGCTGGTGGATACCAGATACTGTATCTTCTTCTCCCTGAACTCTCTGAGAATCCTTACTTTGTCTTCTTCATCAAGCTTTGAGTGAATAAGGGCTGATTGTACTCCAGGATATTTGGTTTGGAGAAATGAATACATTGACTTGACATCCCTCAGGTCCGATTCCCCCTCGTCGTCGATTCTAGGATAGACGAAATATGCCTGGTGTCCTCTTTGGAATTCCACGCCTACAGCTTCATACATTTTGTCCCTGTTTTGGGAAGAAACAGTGAAAGTCTTTATTGCCTTTCGTCCCAAAGGCATGGAATGGATGACGGAAGTATCCATATCTGCAAAGACTGTCATGGCCAGAGTCCTTGGAATAGGGGTTGCCGTCATCATAAGGACATGGGGTGTCTCTCCCTTTTTGGTCAAAGCCTCCCTCTGTTCCACACCGAATCTATGCTGCTCATCGATTATTACATACTTCAGGTTCTTGAAGTTCACATCCGAAGAAAAGAGGGCGTGGGTTCCAATGGCCAAATCCACTTCCCCCTGGCTCAAAGCCTTTAATAGTAGGCTTCTTCCCTTTCCCTTGACTTCTCCTGTTACAAAGGCGATTCTTACCCCCAAAGGAGACAGAAGCTCCGATGCCTTCTCTGCATGCTGTCTCGCCAAAAGCTCCGTAGGTGCCATAAAGGCTACCTGCCCACCTTTTTCAATGACGGAAAGGGCGCTGATCCATGCCACAAGGGTCTTACCCGCCCCCACATCTCCTTGAAGCAATCTATACATTGGAGTTGAGGAAGAGAGATCTTCCCTTATTTCATCTATGGCCTTTCCTTGGTCTTGGGTGAGGGGGAAGGGCAGAGCGGAAATAAACTTCTTCTCCAGTCTTGACGGCTTTATGGTTTTGTTTGTCTTCTTTGTTTTCTTTTCCCTTAATATAGAGAGTTCCAACAATAAAAGCTCAGTAAAGGAAAGGGTCCTTCTTCCCTTTATTATTTCTTCTTCATTCTTTGGCCAGTGGACGAAGGAAAAAGCTTCTGTCCTTGAAACCAAGTTGTTTCTCTCTATGGTTTCCTGGGGAAGGATCTCTTCCAAGGGAGAGAGGGAAAGGAGGGCGAAATGTGTTGCATCCCTTACATTCTTCTGTTTCAAGTTTCCACTTAAAGGATAGAGAGGGAGTATTCTACCGATTCCGCACTCTTCTTTTGTCTTCTTCACTTCAAAACGTGAAGTTGAGTACATGCCTTTATATTTCTGTACAGTTGCATTGAGATACCAAGTTGAATCTATTCTAAGCTGGGTCTTCAGAAAGGGTCTGTTGAAACAGAGGAGGGTGACCCTCTCTCCGTCGTCATCCATAGCATTCACTTTAAGTGTCATCCCCATTTTAGGTGAAGGGAAAGTCTCATGGGAGAGTATTGTGATACGACAATTTACGCTGGG
>JALFRH010000026.1 GCA_022785155.1 Spirochaetales bacterium | reverse complement strand
GCGGAGTCATGGAAGGCTTTCTATATGAAGGAACTGCAGAGCTGAGCCTTAAGTTATGCAGAGAGGAAGCGGAAAGGACGGGGGCTGTCCTGATCTACAAAGACACTCTTGAGGAAAGCATACAGGAAAGGCTTTACCTTTACGGAGACGACGTGAAGATGTTTGTGAACATAGGCGGAGCCTCCACCAACAATGGTACAAGTTCCTACACTTTGGACTTTCCACCAGGCCTGGTTATGAAAGTCGACAGAATCCCCCAAGGAGGAGAAAGGGGCCTTATTTTCGAGTATGCAGAAAGAGGAATACCTGTAATTAATCTTCTCTCCGTTAAGAAGCTCTGCCAGGAGAACTCCATCGCCTTTGATCCAGTACCCCTCCCATCTTCTTCATCTTCTGCCGTATACTCCAGCGTAACATACAATCCACTTATTATTATCTCCACGCTTCTTCTTGCATCGATTCTTTTGATATTAGGAATTTTGGATGCCAGGAGAGAAACCAAATCTATGTAGATTCCCTTTCATAAATGCAAGGTTCGGATGTAAAAGTCTGTATACGAAGATTAGGATGTGAAAGATTCTTGATCAAAATGGATCCCGCTTCCTTTCCGATTTCAAACATATCCATATCGACAGAAGTCACCCTAGGTTCAGTAAAATCAGAGAAAGGATATCTGTCGAAGGTCATGACTGCTATATCCTTCGGGACCCTTACATCCTGGTTTCTGAACTCCTGCATAAGACCAAAGGCTATGACGCTGTTTGCACATAATACAGCCCTAGGCCTTGTCTCCATCTTAAGTATCTTCTTTGCAGCATTCATGCCTGAGACTATGGTGGAGGACGTAGAGAGGACATTGTTTTCACTGAAAGAAAGATTATTTCTCTTCGCCTCCCTCTCCGCCCCTTCAAATCTGTGGGCGGATATCATGTCGTCTGCCTTTCCACCCACAAAGGCGATTGGATAATAGTCCTTTTTCAAAAGATACCTTACTGCAACGGCCCCGGAGAGTGTGTTGTCCGTATCAATCCAACTGAGAGTCGACTGGAAGTCAGGCTGTCCGATAATCAAATGCGGTACATTGCTTTTGACAATAAGACTCTCCAATCTTTTTGAAATAATGGAAGCATGGATCACCAAGGAATCGGCCATATTCTTTGCATAAAGGGAACTCATAAACTCCAAAACACGCTTTTTATCCACCGTTTCCACCAACAAAGAATATCCTTTGGAAGAGACGGATTTCTGCAAGCCCATTATTATTTCGAAGATATGTGGATTGTAGAAAGCCGTATCCTTGGGGATGTCTGCAACAAATATAATCTGCTTTGTCTCCTTGGTGGCAAAGACTCTGGCCCTAGGGTTTGGGACATACCCCATTTCATCGGCAATGCCCCTTATTCTCTCTGCAGTGGAAGAAGAAACCGTGGATTTATCATTAAGGGCTTTGGAAACAGTGGAAATGGATACTCCTGCTTTTTTCGCAACATCCTTTATACAAACACTCATATCTCCTCTCTCTCAATTACAAAGCCATAAGGCATGAGCCTACCATTCCCATAACCCCTTTCAGCTATTATATTTCCCATTTTTTCCAAGTGGAATTCTTTTGTTCTGTTGATGGTCACCCTGATGGAAACATCCTCTGTTTTCCTGGAATAGATATACACGCCTTTTTCCGTTATACCCTCCACTACAAAACTACCCTTTCTCAAGGCCCTTTCCCTTTTTCGTAGTGCAATCAACTCTTTATACAACTCAAAAAGACTTCCATTTTCCCTTTTCCAAGGCATAGCCTGTCTATAGTCATTTTCCTCAACGCCTTCCACCCCCTTTTCGTCTCCATAGAATACGCAGGGCATACCTGGAAAGGTCATAAGAAAAACCACTGCAAGACTCATTTTCCTCTCGTCTCCATTACAGAGAGAAAAGAACCTGGAGACATCATGGCTATCAAGAAGATTAAGCTGGGCATATAGGACCTTCTTTCTATAGCGCATAAGCATATTCGCAACACGTGAGTTGAACTCTTTTGTGTCTATATCCTCATAGGCGAAATAACGAAGCAAGTGACGTCTGAAATCATAGTTCATGGTGCTGTCAAACATCTTGCCGTCAAGACAATGCCCTGCACTTTCCCATACTTCGCCAATAAGGAGGCAGTCCTTCTTGGCCTTCTTCATCTCTCTTCTGAAATTGATCCAGAAGGAATCACAAACCTCGCTGGCAACATCCAACCTCCATCCGTCGATATCATATTTTTCAATCCAATATCTTCCTACACCTATGAAATAAGCCTGGACTTCAGGATTATCAGAAGCAAGCTTAGGCATCATCCTTTCATAGCCGAAACACTCATACTGAGGGATTTCCTCCCAAGTATCAGGAACCACCACCGGGTCCTCAAGACTTTGGAACCAAGACCAATATCTGGAGGACCTTCCATTTTTGACCACATCTTCAAAAGCAAAGAAATGCCAGCCACAATGGTTGAAAACTCCGTCGATTATGATTCTCATCCCCCGTCTATGTATCTCTTCGACCAAGGATGCAAACTCCTCGTTAGTGCCGAAGACAGGATCTATATTGAAGTAATCGATCAGATCATATTTATGGTACTCTCCGGCGACAAAAATAGGATTAAGATAGATGGTGTTGAAGCCCAGATTCTCGATGTAATCCAAGTTTTCTCTGATACCTTTAATATTTCCTCCCCTTGTCCCCTTGCACTCATAGCCCTTATACAAGAGGGAAGAAGGAAGGGAGGAAATATAGTTCTTTCCTGTAGCGAAGCTATCTGGAAAGATATTATAAACAACTGCATCTTCTGCCCACGAAGGGATTTCAACCCTGTCAGCCCTATGATTATATGGCAGTTGATAATACTCGCTTCGGTTGATGCTTATATCATTTTCAAAGGAATCACCGTAGTAGAGGATACTGTTTCCTTCTTTATCCACAAGACGAAAGTAATAGCAGATTCTATTGAAAGGGCTCTCAAACTCCGCTTCATACCAATCGAAGCAAGAAGAAAAGGCAACCTTCTTCATATCTACAGGAAAGAAATCGACAGGATTATCTCTACAGGATCTATCACCATAGAACAGAGTGCATGTAGAAATATCATCTCTTCCCGTCCGTATTCTGAAAGAGACTCTTTTCTCGTCTATTCCATATCCATATTCAGACATAGGTATGTGAAGTATCGCATCCCTGTTCATCCCTTTACACCTCCTGAGGTAA
>JALFRH010000144.1 GCA_022785155.1 Spirochaetales bacterium | reverse complement strand
GTTGTGGTAAGCGAATATGCCGCCCCGGACACCATAGACCCGGAGGATGCAAAGAGAAGACTAGGAGAGCTGGTGAGAGCCACAGAGAAGGCTACAGGAATAGATGAAGACTTCATCTACGTCAAGGAGCGTTCAAGGCAGAAGGGCAAAGGCCAATACACCAGACTGGCCGCCAACAACAAGATGATGGTGGCAAGGGAAAACGGAGTCAGATTCCTTGTAAACTTTACAGATTACCTGGACACTGGAATATTCCTTGATCACAGGCCTGTAAGGATGATGATCCAGGAAATGGCCAAGGACAAGAGATTCCTCAACCTATTCTGTTATACAGGAACTGCAACACTCAACGCCATCAAAGGTGGTGCCCTCTCGACTGTATCTGTAGATGCTTCCTCTACATACCTGGCTTGGATGGAAGAGAACCTGAAGCTCAATGGATACTCCACAGTCTTCGGAAACCTTCTATATAAATCAGATGTAATAGATTGGCTTTGGGATACTTATGATAAATTCGATCTTATCTTCTGTGATCCTCCCACATTCTCCAACAGCAAAGACAGGAGAGGCTCCTTCGATGTCCAGAGAGACCATGTAAAGCTCATCGATGCAGCAGCAATGCATCTCTCTCCCGGCGGCACTTTGATCTTCTCAAACAACTACAGGAAATTTAAGTTGGATCCTGAAGTAATGGAGAAATATGTAGTCGAGGACATTACAGAGAAAACCATCGGCGATGACTTCAAACGAGACATGAAGATCCACCACTGCTATCTCATCAGAAAGAAAATCAAGGTGAAGATAAGTGCAAACCACAAACCTAGGAGGAGAAGTTGAAAATATCCTTCGTCTCTCTTTTGGGTCCGATAACTATATTTGAGGAGGGAGGGAAAATAGTATCCCTCCTCTTTTCTTACTCCGAGCATTCTGACTCATCCCCTCTTCTTGAAAAAGCCAAGGAGGAGATTGAGGAATATTTCCAAGGAAAGCGGAAAACCTTCGACCTTCCCTTGGATGCAAAAGGAACTGAGTTTCAAAAAAGAGTCTGGAAAGAACTATTGGATATAAGGTATGGAGAATCCCTTAGTTACGGAGAAATAGGAGATAGAATCGGAACCAAAGCCTATAGGGCCATAGGAAACGCCTGTGGAAAAAACCCGATTCCAATTCTTATTCCATGCCACCGTGTTGTGGGCAAAGACAACATAGGTGGATTCTCCTTAGACCTGGACCTAAAGAGAAAGCTGCTTGATATAGAAAGAAGTTAGAGTTCCGTATATTTCTTATTGGATCCTTTCGCCTTCTCCAGAGGATACTTTGCTTCATTCTTTTTCATTTTGTCCATAATAAGGGAGTTAAGATCCTCAAAGCCCAAGGCGTTTGCAAAATCCAAGGCATAGACAATGACATCCGCCAACTCTTCCCTCATTTTATCCCTATTCTGCTTAACAGCTTCATCACTATCCAGCCATTGGAACAATTCCAGAAGCTCGGATGCTTCCAAAGATAAAGATAGAGCCAAATCCTTTGGATTATGGAACTGCTCCCAATCCCTATCACGACTGAATGCCAAAACATAATCTATTGTTTCTTTTGATATTTCCATTTCATTCCCCTTTGTTTGCCTTAGTATGGTTCAAAACAGCAAAAGTCTCAAACATCCAATAATGCTTCCCTTTTCTTTTGATATAACGGACACACGATTTATAGTCTTCAAGTTCTGCTATCCTGTCTTACCTTTCCATACTCTCCATATCTTTGGAATAGGACAAATATAGCCAAAAAATGCCCCGGCTTTTTACCGGAGCACTTATCATCTTTTTGTTTCTATTAGAACTTCCATCCCATAGCAACCATTGCAGCAAATGTCTGAGCCTTGGATTCACTATTGAAGAAGAATCTGTAGTAGCCTTCAAGGGAAAGAGTGAATGTCTTTCCAAGCTTATACTCGAAACCTGCAACAGCAGAAAGAGCTGTGGCTGTATCGAAACCAAAAATCTGGAAATCCTTTGTATGTGTATATGGATAGAATGTGCTTGAACCGATTGAATAACCAATACCTGCACCGGCATAGACCTGGAAGTTATCCCAGTTACCATAAACCATAAGCTTGGCATCAAGCATTGCATCGACTGCCCAGTTGTCGCCATGGCGAAGGAACTCGAAATCGTGTCCGATGAATGTTCCGTCGATTGGCTTGAATACACCAGAGAGATCAAGTCTGACACCAAAGCCTACCCTAGAAATTGAGAATACATTCTGGAAGTCGGAAATGAATGAAAGACGTGGGAAGATTGTTACGTAACTTACAGCGTTGTTGATTCCAAACTCAGCTCCGCCTGCAACACTGAACTTGAATTTGTAGGAAGAAAGCTTCTCTGCCTTTGGAGATACTACAACTTCCTGGACTTCCACCTGAACTGGAACATCCTTTGCTTCTGGCTCTGCTGGAGCTGAAGGAACTTCAACAGCTGGTTCTTCTGGAGCTGCTGGTGCTTCTTCCACAACAGGAGCTTCCTCAACCGGGGCAAAGAGTGTATTTACGTACTCTTCGATGTCGCTCTTATATGTAGGGATATAGAGGGAGGCGTCTTCTCTCTCAGGATAAGTAAGGACAAAGCCGTCTGGGATGAACTCTACGGATGTGTTCTCCACCAACAAATCGCCGTACTTGGCTATTTCATAGAGTACGAAGCCTCTTACGTCAGCCTCACTCAAGAGACTCTTTGTCTCGGAGACGGATGTAAGTGTTCCAGGTACCCAGCTGTTCTTCACTGTGTATCCAAATACTGAGAAGTCTGCTGTGAAAGGAAGAGTTTCCTCGACAACCGGTTCTTCTGAAGCTACAGGAGCTTCCTCAACCGGAGCAAAGAGTGTATT
>JALFRH010000237.1 GCA_022785155.1 Spirochaetales bacterium | reverse complement strand
TTGTATCGCATAGCAAAGGAAGAAATCTTGGATCTTGCAAAGGAACATGTAGTATATGCTGAGATACGCTTCGCCCCTGAGCTCCATACAAAGAAAGGCCTTAACCTGGAAGAGGTGGTTACAGCTGTCCTGAAGGGGCTGGAAGCAGGAAGAAAGGAAACAGGAACCGAGTTTGGTTTGATCCTCTCTGCAATGAGGAACGAAGATCCTTCCATATCCTTAGAAGTGGCGGAACTGGCTGTGGCCTTCTCTGATAGAGGCGTAGTGGGTTTCGACCTGGCAGGAGATGAATGCGGTCATCCACCGAAGAAACATATCGAAGCCTTCAACTATATAAGGAGCAAGAACTTCAACATTACAATCCATGCAGGGGAAGCCTTCGGTCTGGAATCCATATGGCAGGCCATCCAGCTTTGCCATGCAGATAGAATAGGACATGGCACAAGAATCGTGGAAGACATGACCATAGAAAACGGGGAACTGGTGAAAATGGGTTCCCTTGCCCTTTATATCCTGGATAAGCGTATTCCTTTGGAAATGTGCTTGACATCCAACGTAGGGACAGGAGCTGTAGAGGATTATGAATCCCACCCCTTCCCTATGCTCTTCAAGAACCATTTCAGAGTCTTTTTGTGTTCAGACAACAGGCTTATGAGCGACACTAACCTTACAAAGGAAATGACTATTGCCGTAGAGAAATATGGATTTAGTATCCAGGATCTTGAGAAAGTGACTATAAATGCAATGAAATCTGCATTTATCCACCACAACCAGAAGCTGGATATAATCTACAACGTAATTAAGAAAGAATACGCTGAAATAAGATACGAATATGGTTTATAAGAAGTGGGCTTAGGCCCATTTCTTATTTCATAAGCCCCCACTGTCTCAGAGGATTGATCTTCATTCTTATCATGATATACAAGAAACCGAAGAAGAGACCTGAGAGATGGACCAGATGTGCAGTGCCGTCTGCCCTGAATTGGCCAAAGAAATCAATGAAGAAATAGAGTATGACCAACAACGGTGCCCTCATGGGTATTATTCCAAAGACATAGACTACAGCAGTAGGGAACAATACTGCAAAGAGGAGCATCACTGCATACAAAGCTCCGGAAGCTCCCAAGACTACAGTAAAGAGGGAACCTGAGAAGAGATACATGAAGTATGACGCTGCACCTGCAAGGGTACCTGTCAAAAGATAGTATAGAAGGAACTCCCTGCTGCCCACACTTCTCTCCACGAGCCTACCGAAAATAAACAAGCCCAGCATATTTGAAAAGAGATGCCAGAAATCCACATGGGAGAACATGTAGGTAAACACCTGCCAGTACCAATGCTTGATTCTTATATAAATTGGAACCATGGAAAGGATATAAGGAAGCTTTGTGAATACATTCTGAAGAATAAAGACCACCACATTTATAATGATCAAAATGGCGGTGGCGTTTACATCTGTATATTTGAATCTTCTGTTTATAATTGTATTTCGCATAACGAAGACCTTAACAGATTTTCCCTACAGTTTAAAGATTTTGACTTTTTCTCTATTATAAATACATATAAGGAGAGGAACATGGCCAATAGTAGAAGAGATAAAGCTGATTCCTATACCCAGAGAGCACATAGGGAGGGTTATCCTGCCCGTTCTGTATATAAACTGGAAGAGATAAACCAGACCCATCACCTGATCAAGCCGGGAGACAGCGTCTTGGATGTAGGTGCAGCTCCTGGAAGCTGGACGCTCTACACCCATAGGGAGCTGATAAAGGGGAAAGGAAGGATCGTTTCCGTGGACCTCAACCCTCTAAACCTTAATCCTGTTCCTCCCACAGTCACAGCCTTTGTAGGGGATGCCTTTTCAAAAGAAATAAGACAACATCTTGTGGAGCTGGGTCCTTATGACGCAATCATCTCAGATGCAGCCCCTATGACCACCGGTAACAGGACTGTGGACACCACGCGCTCAGAGTGGCTTGCAGAGCAGGTGGTGTATCTATCCCAGGAACAGCTGAAAACCCATGGAAACCTGGTTATAAAAATATTTCAGGGCGGTGGTCAGGAAGCTATATTGAAGACAATGAGGACCCTATTCCAGAAGGCAAAGGCCTTCAAGCCCAAGGCCTGCAGGGACGATTCCTTTGAAATATACCTTATAGGTCTGGATAAAAAATAAGATATATACCTACGTATTTTATCCTTACTATCTGGAACAAAAAAAGGACTGCCATGAAACTATCCGTTTCCGACAGTCCTTTTCTCTTAATAGATTATCTTATGCTTCCATAGCCTTTCTCAAGTTCAAGGCGAAGGCAACAGGATCAGAAGGCATAATGCCTTCCTGCAACAAGGCCTGGCCCAGGAGAACCTCTGAGAGGATCTTCGCCTTCTCTTCGTCGGCTTCCTCTATTTTCTTTACGAAAGCTGAGGAAGGATTGATTTCGAGAATTGGTTTGATATCTTCTTCAGGACCTCCCATCTGCTTCATCAGGCGCTGCATCTCCAAGGATGGATCGTTTTCATCCATGATTACGGAAGCGGAAGCATCACCAAGTCTCATGGAAGGGATGACCTTCTTAACCTTGTCTCCAAGGGCTGCAGCGATTTTTTCTGCAACAGCGGACTTACCTTCAAGTTCCTTCTTCTCCTCTTCCGTCTGGATATCATCCATAGCATCCGAGCGGTTGATGGCCTTGAGAGGAACG
>JALFRH010000234.1 GCA_022785155.1 Spirochaetales bacterium | reverse complement strand
CCCCATGGTCTTCATGGCTCTGCAGACCGATCCTATATTTGCTCCGTCTTGGGTTTCCACCAGGACGATTTCTATCCTGTCAGCCCATTTGGTGTTTGTGTTTTTTTCCATAGATTTATTTTAGACAATATTGCCCCCTTTTGCTATTGGTGAATATAATTGTCATGGAGGAAATACTATGGATAAAAGGACGAGGTCTATTGTTACCTTCATAGGTGTAGTATTGTTTTTGGGAGTCATGAAGCTTTGCTCATCCCTTTTTATGCCCCTTGTCATATCCCTCTTCATTTTTATTCTGGTAAGTCCTGTAATGGATAGGCTTGAAAAGTGCCATGTCCCATCCATAATCGCCATGATTCTTGTGATTCTCATAGTGGCTTTCATTTGCATCATATTCGTGTATCTGCTTTTCGCCATGATAAATATGGTGCTGGCAAAGCTTCCCGAGTATATTTACAAGGTCACAGCCTTCGACAGTTATATTTCTACAAAGCTAAGGGATGTGTTCAATGCCAGCGAAAGCGAGTTCCCATCTGTCATCACTTTGTTGAACATCGATTGGGTGGGGCAGATGAAGAGTGTCCTTACATCTATTTCAAGTACATCCCTCTCTATTTTGGGTGATGTGGCCATGATCATACTGTATCTGATGTTCCTTCTTATGGAGAGAGCCACCATCATGTCCAAGATTTCATCAGCCTTCCCGGACTCCGAGGGGGAGGCCCACCAGATGATAAAGAACATCGGCCATCAGATCAGTAGATATCTCTCCGTGAAGGTGCTGATCAGCGCAGCCACCGGTGTACTTTTCTATTTGACTGCAATTATAAGCGGAATGGATTTCCCACTTGTATTCGGAGTCTTGGCCTTCCTGTTGAACTTCATCCCGACCATAGGCAGCATAGTTGTGACGGTTGGGGCTACATTTGTAGCTGCAGTACAGTTCTTGCCTATGTGGAGTAAGGTTTTCGTCATATTCTTTGCCTTCCTGGTGATCCAAATGATTCTTGGAAACGTAATAGACCCGAAACTCCAGGGAGTGAGGCTGAATCTGTCACCACTTGTCATTTTGATAATGCTCAGTCTTTGGGGATATGTATGGGGAATAGTGGGAATGTTCCTGGCTGTTCCCATTACTTCCGTAATCCAGTTGATTTGTGCAAATATACCGACTATGAGACCAATCGCCATTCTTCTTTCCTCTGGTTCATCCATTCAAAGGGAGGAGAATAAAATAGGAGAATAATATGGAAATAGTTTGCTTAGACCTGGAAGGTGTTCTTGTTCCTGAGATATGGATCGCTTTTGCTGAAAAGACAGGAATCATGGAACTGAAGAGGACCACCAGAGACGAACCTGATTATGAAAAGCTTATGGCATGGAGAATGGATATTCTCAGAAGCCATGGCCTTACCCTCTCCGATATTCAGGATACCATTTCCCAGATCCATCCCCTTGAGGGCGCCTATGAGTTCTTGTCCAAGCTCAGATCCATTACCCAAGTCGTCATTCTTTCAGATACCTTCAAGGAATTCGCCTCTCCTTTGATGAAGCAGCTTGGCTGGCCCACTATTCTCTGCAATAGCCTTGTCATCGATGAAAACAACATGCTTTGCGGTATGAAGCTGAGACAGGTGGATGGCAAGAGAAAGGCCATTGAAGGTTTCAGAAGCATGGGCTTCAGAACCTTTGCCGCAGGTGACAGTTATAATGATTTGTCCATGATCCACACTGCAGACAAGGGATGCCTCTTCAGAGCTCCGGAGAATATTCTCAAAGAAGAGCCGGATCTGAAGCTCTGCACGACTTATGATGAGTTCTATTCTGTAATAGAGAGTTTTGTAAAAGAAGACTAAAAGCCTAGTCTCCTTTTCTCACTTTTGATATCTGTCTTTCCTCCGTGTCCTGGAAAGACAGTTGTTTTTTCACTTAAAAGTGAGAGGTTTTTCAAGGATTCCTCCAGTTCCTTCCAGTTTCCTCCCAAGTCTGTGCGCCCCTCTCCATTCTGAAAAAGAGTATCTCCAGAGAATAATATACCTTCCTCTTCATCCAAGAGACAGA
>JALFRH010000219.1 GCA_022785155.1 Spirochaetales bacterium | reverse complement strand
AACCTGTGTGAAACTTAACGAGGATGATGAAATTATTGAGTTTATACCAGGAAAGAAATTCAACTATCTTGACTCCGAAGATTGTTATAAAACAGTGAACATATATAAATTCAGCAAAGAATTCTCCAAAAATGTTTATGTTCCTTTCTTGAAGGCTTACCAGAAAGCACTAGGTGTAAACGAGTACTATGAGCAGGTCTTGAGAGTTATTGCCATCCTGGACAAATCCGGATTGAACGCCAAAAGACTTAATGGAGAGAAGTGGTATGAAATCGATGATATCCAGGACTTGGATATAGCCACATCCATTTTCTCCTCCGAAGATGAGAAACTCTCTTTGATGATGAAGAGATTCGGAGGATATTGGCGATATCCGAAGATTCTTGATTTCTGCTATTTGGTCAATCCATATTTCCCTCCAAAGAAACTTAAGGAAGAGATGATGGCATCTTTCGATGTTCTTCTCACTGAGTATCCCTCTGGAATGCACATCAATTCCCTCCTTGCCGCCAAGGCTTTCTCTGTGCATGAGGAAAACATTGTAGTGGGTAATGGTGCTGCTGAGTTGATTAAGGTGTTGATGGAGGGAATTGAAGGTAACATAGGGTTCATTAGGCCTACTTTCGAGGAATATCCCAATAGAATAGAGAAAGAAAGGGCAGTGGTTTATTGTCCGGAGAATAATAACTTCTCATACAATGAATATGACTTGATTGAGTATTTCTCAGAAAAAGATATCTCCACCCTTGTGGTCATCAATCCAGACAATCCTACTGGGTCCTATATTAAGAAGGAGGGCCTTTTCAGGTTGATATCCTGGTCGGAAGAAAAGGGCATAACACTTATAATAGACGAATCTTTTGTCGATTTTGCCGAGGAAGAAGACAGCACCTTGATCATTCAGGAGATCCTTTCATCCCATAAGAATCTATTTGTAATGAAGAGCATCTCCAAATCATATGGTGTTCCAGGTCTGAGGCTTGGAGTGCTGGCATCTGGGAATGTTGATGCCATCAAGGCAATAAAGAAGGGTGTATCCATCTGGAACATCAACTCATTCGCCGAGTTTTATCTCCAGATTGAAGAGAAATACCATAAAGACTATTTGTCTTCCTTGGAAAAGATAAAGAAGGAAAGAAACCGTTTCTTCTCACTACTTTCCAATATGGAAGGCTTAAGGGCAATACCTTCTGAAGCGAATTATATTATGGTTGAGATTATCAATGGAAAGAAAGCAACAGAGATAACCAAAAAGCTTCTCTCAGAGTACAACATCTTGGTAAAGGATTTATCTATGAAGATAAAGGGTGGAGAATATCTGAGACTTGCTGTAAGAAATACAGAGGATAACAACAGATTGCTTATAGCACTAAAAGAGGTTCTTTGACACCTTCTGTAGTTTTTATCTTTCTGCTACACTCACCCTTGAAGTGAGGACTATATATGAAGGTATGTAAGTTCGGAGGAAGCAGTGTAGCAGACGCTTCCCAGATTAAGAAAGTCAAGGCGATCCTTGATAGTGACAAGGAACGCACTATTGTTGTTGTTTCAGCACCAGGAAAAAGATTTAGTGGAGACGAAAAGGTTACCGACATGCTCCTTTCCTGTGCCGCCCTTGCCCAAAACGAAAAAGCTCTGGAAGAGAAGTTTGAGGAAGTAAAGGATAGATATAGGGATATAGCCGAGGGCCTTGGGCTCGGACGAGATGTTATTGATGGAGAACTTGAAGCTGTCCTTGAAAAAATGAAAATGGGAGCAGGTAGGGATTATGCTGCATCCCGTGGGGAACATTTAAACGCCATCCTTATTTCCAAGTATCTGGGATGGAACTATATCGAGACAGAAGATACTATCGTAATTGGAGAAAACAATAAAATAGAGAGCGAGTCTTACACCAACCTTGCTTCTGTCATTGAAAAAGGAAAGAAATATGTGATCCCCGGCTTCTACGGCAGAAGTCCCTCTGGAGATGTAAGATGTTTCAGTCGTGGTGGAAGTGATATTACAGGAGCCATCGCCGCCCGTGCTGTAATGGCTGACGTATATGAAAACTGGACGGATGTATCCGGCGTATATTCTTCTGACCCGAGATATGTAAAAAGCGCCCATGTTATTCCTATGCTCTCTTATAAGATGGTAAGGGAACTCAGCGAAGTAGGTGCATCTGTCTTCCACGAAGAAGCCATTGCACCGGTAGTGGAAGTGAATATCCCTATTAATATCAGAAACACCAACAGTCCTGAAGATGATGGAACCATCATCGGAAAGGAACCGGAGAAAAAGGGTGTTGTAGGAGTAAGCGCAAAGGGTGGTCTTTCAAAGATCTATGTAAGAAAACTCATGTTCTTTAAGGAAAGCGGAGTAAGACACAAGGTCCTGTCTTTGATGCATCTCTATGGCATCAAGCCCTGCTATACCCTCTATGGTTGCGATTCCATCTCCTGGTATTTTGAAACCAAACAGATTGAGAATATCGACACAGAGGAAATGTGTTTGAGAATCAAAAAGGAATTCTCCCTCGATGAAATCGAATTGAAGAAGGGTTTTGCAGTTGTAGGCCTTGTTGGAAAGGGAATAGAAGAGACCATGGAATATGTGGACGCCCTTGATGAACTAAGAAAAAACAAAATAGTTCCATCTTCCATTTCTCTTGGAGGAAGTTATACTACATTTGTAATAGGAGTTCCTGAAGATAGAAAGTTGGATGCTGT
>JALFRH010000188.1 GCA_022785155.1 Spirochaetales bacterium | reverse complement strand
AGGTATGAGTCAGGATAGCGGAAAGACTGGGTATAGCTTATTCCTATGCCGATTTCCTGTAAAAGTCTATCCATGATCCACTCTGCGCTTTTACCGCTGCTACCGCAGGTAAGGAGGGAGAAAACATACTTGAGTCCGGAGTTGTCCCTTTCTCCTAGAGTCTTATCGATAAACTCCCTTACTGGATATGGAACTCCTCCCATATATACAGGAAAGAAGATTCCAAGCCTCTCTATGTCCTCATCCAAGACTTCAGTCCCTTCATTGATCTTTATGATATCCAAAAGCTTGGCACCATGAAATCTCTTTGCCAGGGCAAGGGTATTCCCTGTTCCTGTGTAATAAACGATTACTGTCTTTTCCATATTATTTCTCCAACTCTTTTATTAGATCAAAGAAGGTAGGGAATGTGACTGAAGCGGCACTTACATCATCGATTTCTGTAGTTTCCTCAGTCTTTGTCCCCAAAATGGAGAGGGCCATGATTATTCTGTGGTCTCCGTATCCTTTGACGCTTCCACCCTTTACTCTTCCTTTTCCATGGATGATGAGGGCGTCGCTTCTTTCTTCTGCATCGACACCAAGAATATTCAGGTTCTCCCTCATTACGCTGATTCTGTCCGTTTCCTTTATTCTTGCCTGTGGAACATTGCCCAGTATTGTGTCTCCCTTGGCAAAGGCTGCGGCTACTGCCAGGGCCGGGAGGGTGTCGGGGATGGCATTGAGGTCGAAGTCTCCGCCTTTAAGCTCCTTGGGCCCTTTGACCGTCACCGCCATTTCATTCCACTCTATGGTGCATCCCATGGCCTGGAGGATATCAAGTATCTCCTTGTCACCCTGGGTGGAGTATCTGTCCAGGCCTTCCACAGTTATTTCTGTGCCCTGGATGGCTGCAGCTACAAAGAAGAAGGCTGCTGAGGAGAAGTCCCCCTCTATGTAGGTGTCGAGAGGCTTGTAGCTTTGTCCTCCCTTTACCCAGACTTCCTCCAAGTCATCGCTGATTCTGTATTGGATGCCTTGGTCGTCAAGCCACTTCAGAGTCATCCTTACATAGGGCTTTTCAAAGAGGACGGAGCACTTGATGTGGCTGTCGCCCACAGCAAGGGGAGTTCCCAGGAGAAGCCCTGAGAGATATTGGCTGGTCTTGCAGGGGATGGTGCAGTCTCCGCCGTCCAAAGGTCCTCGTATGGTGGCGGGAGGAAAGCCATCGGTGCTCTCTGCTTCGGCTCCAAGGCTCTCCAAAGCCTCCAATAGGGGTTTCAGAGGTCTCTTTCTAAGCATTTCGTCGCCGTCAATAGTTACTTTGATTCCTAAAGAGGAGAGCATGGGAAGGGAAAGATACTCTGTGGTCCCACTGTTTCCTGCGTCTATAAAGAGCTCGTCCATATCCTGAAATGCATTCTCTGCATCTACAGTGATGTTCCCGTCATCATCTATGGAGATGTCAGCCCCCATGGCTTTGACGGCGTTGATGCAGGACTCTGTATCATCGGAAATGAGAGGGTGCTTTATGTATGAAACTCCCCTTGAAAAGGCAGATATCAACAGAGCTCTGATAGTCTGGCTTTTCGACGATGGAATTATGATTTTACCGCTAAGTTTTACAGAAGGTATATTCATATTTCCATTATAGGAGAAAAGGGAAGAATAATAAATAATTGCGGAAAAACGTATACGAATTTTATTCACCAATCTGCATATTTATTCGTAGTTCTTGAAGAAAAATGAATAATGTGCTAGAGTTCGCCCCATATTACCTACGGGTCAAACAGGCAGGCAAAAACGTGAATCCTAAAACACTTAGTTACATTATCAAAAGAGTATTGCTTGCTGTTCTGACGGTATGGATTGTTTTGACCATTACTTTCTTTGTAATGCACTTTGTACCTGGTGGTCCATTTGCCAGCGAAAAAGCCATTACTCCTGCAGCTCAGGCTGCTTTGGAAGCAAAGTATGGTCTTGATAAGCCTCTAATGGAACAGTATTGGACGTATTTGGTGGATGCTTTCACCAAATTTGACTTTGGACCATCTCTTAAACAAAGAGGTAGAATGGTCATCGATGTAATAAAGGACGGCCTCAAGACGTCTGCAAAGCTTGGTATCATAGCAGCCGCATGGGCTACAATTGTAGGTGTCGT
>JALFRH010000178.1 GCA_022785155.1 Spirochaetales bacterium | reverse complement strand
AGGGTGGTGTTATATCGAAGGCTGGATAGTAGCCTTTTACTCCATCTATGGCTGTCTTTACACCCATAGCTTCAAGAGTATACTTCGGGTCCCTCATTTCAATTTCCACTTCATCTATTTTCTTATGGAACCTATCGGGGGCACCTGTAATATAGGTTTTGACTCCAAAGTATTCTGCAGCAATGGAGAGCCCCAAGGTTCCTACTTTATTCACTACATATCCATCCATGGTTATGGCGTCGGCAGCCGCAGTAAAGACATCGATATGCTCCTTCTCCATTACAAAGGCTGGCATGTTGTCTGTAATGACAGTGGTGTCGAATCCCATTTGGGAAAGGACTGTGGCTGTCAGTCTTGCACCTTGGAAATATGGACGGGTTTCAGGGCAGAAGAACCTTACCTTCTTTCCTTCCTCCCTTAGAGTCCTGGCCATCATCCCCACAATGGTCTCTCCGAAGCATTGGGTCATCACTGAGCCCCCATCAGGTATCTCCCCTGAGAGATACTTTGAGATTCTGCATATCTTTGAGTATCTTTTATCGTTGAGTGAATAGACATGGTCCCTTACAGCTTCATCAGGTCTTCTTCCTTCCTCTTTGGCCCTAAGAGCCACGGGAATACAGCTTTCAGTAATTGAGGAATATCTTTTTTCTGTAGTGGGACGGGATGTGGCGAGAAGATGGGAAGCTTCCTTGAGATATCTCAGGGTGTCTTCTTCATTCATATTCAAGGAATCCCTGGCAGCCAGGGCCATTCCCATGCCCACCGCCGTGTAAGGTCCTGCAGATTGAGTCACCATATTCTTTATGGCATTTCTTACATCCATTATACTTTCACAGACCTCAAAGCGTATTGTGGTAGGGTAGACCCTTCTATCCAGAATCTTGACTATCCCCTCTTCATAGGAAGCGATGTTCTCATATCGAAGCATAAATGCCAGGTCGTAATCTTCTCTTTTCATTTGGAACCTCTCTTATATTGTAATGAAACTGAGGTTGTTTCCAAAGGCTTGTACTGATAAAATCTAGAGTCATGTCATCGATATTATTTAAAAATGCAGGAATTTTGGCCACAGAAGGCAATGGCTTCAAGTTTATTGAAAATGGGTACTTGGGCGTTGAAGGAAAGATCATCGACTATATAGGAACAGAAGAGCCTAAAAAGAGATATAAGGAAGAACGAAACGCCAAAGGAATTATACTTGCCCCAGGCTTCGTGAACTGCCATGGCCACTCTGCCATGACTCTATTAAGGGGATTGGGCAGTGACCTTCCCCTGGATGATTGGCTCCATGTCATGTGGCCTGTGGAAGACAGAATGAATGAAGATGACCTAAGGTGTGGAATGGAGCTGGCGATAATGGAGATGCTCTCCTCCGGCACCACAAGTTTCACAGATATGTATCTTATGCCTTGGGCTGTTGCAGACACCATCGGTAAAAGTGGAATAAAGGCCAACTTCTCAAGAGTCATGCAGGCTTTTACAGAGATGAGCGATGATGATTATGATTCCTACTACAGAGTCAAGGAAACAAATGATCTGATAAAGAATTACCACAACTCTTTTGAAGAAAGGCTTAAAGTCGATTACGCCATACATGCAGAGTATACCTGTAAGCCTACGGTGGTGAGACGCTGTAGCGAAGACTGTCTGGAACATGGGCTGAGGATGCAGATTCATCTATCCGAGACGAAAAAAGAGCATGAAGAGTGCAAGGAAAGGTATGGTAAGACACCTACAGAATGGTTTTATGATCTGAAATGTTTTGATAATCCTACTCTTGCCGCCCACTGTGTATGGGTGGAAGAGAGGGATATGGATATTCTCAAAGAGAAGGGTGTCACCGTTGTCCATAACCCCACTTCAAACTTGAAGCTGGGAAGCGGCTTTGCCCCTATTCCCGAAATGGTGACCAAGGGCATAAATGTCGCTTTGGGGACAGATGGTGCTGCAAGCAACAATAACCTTAATTTTATGGAGGAGATTCATCTGGCTTCCATTATCCACAACGGACGCAATAGTGATCCTACCGTAATGGATCCTACTACTGTCCTTAAAATGGCCACAATAAACGGTGCGAAAGCCCAGGGTAGGTTTGACACCGGTAGCCTTGAAGTAGGCAAAAAGGCAGACATCGTAGCCTTTGGTATGGACGCCCCTCATCTTATCCCCAACTTCGGCACAGAGGCCTTGTTGGTCTACTCTGCACAAAGTAGTGACGTTAAGATGACAATGGTGGATGGAAAGATACTATATGAGAACGGTGAATACAAGACCATAGATAAAGATAGAGTCTACGAAGAAGTGAAGAGAAGCATCCTTAGATTGTATGGGAAGGAATAATGTTTCTATAAATAGTAATTTTCTTACTTTTTCCTATTGACATATGTTACTATTGAGAGTAACAATAGTGTCAGCATCAAGGAGAAGGATATGAAGAAAAATACTAAGTTCTGGCGCTGAGCGCCCTGATAGTTACATTTTATCCAGAAAAAAATCTCAATCTAAAAAGGAACAAAAATGAAAAAACTTATTGCAATTCTTCTTATGACATCTCTCGCACTCATCTATGTCTTTGCTGGCGGCAGCCAGGAGCAATCCGGAGTAAAAACATATAAAATCGGAATCTGCAACTTTGTAGATGATGCTTCCTTGAACCAGATTTGTGAAAACATCCAGGCCCAGCTTGCTGAAATCGAAAGTGAAAAAGGCGTAAAGTTCGATATCAAGTATGATAACTGTAACGCAGACGCCAACGTTCTGGCCCAGATAATTGCAAACTTCATTGCAGATGACGTGGATCTTATGGTGGGTATAGCGACACCTGTCGCCATGGCCATGCAGGCTGCTACAGAAGACAACAACATTCCTGTAGTATTTGCAGCCGTATCAGATCCTCTTGCCGCAGGAGTCGTCTCCTCTCTCTCAGCCCCTGGAGCAAACCTGACAGGAACAAGTGACTTCCTGGACACCACGGCTGTCATGAACCTGGTCTTCGCCCTCAAGCCGGATGCAGACAAGATCGGTCTCTTGTACGACGCTGGTCAGGATGCCTCCACTACAGCCATTGCCACAGCCAAGGAATATCTGGAAAAGAAGGGTATAGCATATGTTGAAAGAATGGGTACTACAGTGGACGAAGTCATTCTTGCTTCCAAGGCTTTGGTTGCAGATAACGTAGATGCTGTCTTCACTCCTAGCGACAATACTATTATGACAGCTGAACTTTCCATCTATGAAATCTTCAACGCTGCAGGTATCCCACAGTTTACAGGTGCCGACTCCTTCGCTCTCAACGGTGCTTTCCTGGGTTATGGTGTAGATTATGCAAACCTTGGCAGGGAGACAGGAAAGATGGTTGCCGAGATCCTCATCGATGGTAAAGATCCATCCACGACTCCTGTCCGCACCTTCGACAATGGTACAGCTACCGTCAATACAGAAACAGCAGCCGAACTTGGTTATGATTTCGATACTCTTTCAACTCTCTTCGCTCCTTTCTGTACAAAGGTTGCACCTATCACGACAGCTGAAAGCTTCAGCGATCTATAAGGAATAAAAATGCTGGAAACAATAATTGGACTTGGAACAACCGCCCTTGAACTGGGCCTCATGAGTTCCCTCACTGTCTTGGCTCTCTTCTTGAGTTACTCCATGCTCAATGTATGTGATCTATCTACTGACGGCTGCTTCACTTTGGGAGCAGTCGTCGGCGCTGTTACAGCAATTGCGGGGCATCCTTTGTTGTCTATACCTGCAGCAATGGGTGCCGGTGTCCTCTCCGGTCTATTTACATCCATTCTTCAGACCAAAATGGGAATCGACAGTCTTTTGGCGGGAATAATTGTAAACACAGGACTCTATTCCATAAATATCGCAATCATGGGTGGTTCCTCACTTCTTAATATGAATAAGACCACCACCATATTTACCATGATGAAGACCTTCCTCTCATCCACCTTCCTTTCTTCATCCTATAAGCTTATTACAGCTTTGATCTTTGTAGTCTTGGTGGTGGTTTTCCTTTCCTTCTTCCTAAGGACAAGGCTGGGGCTTTCCATAAGAGCCACAGGAGACAACCCTGATATGGTGAAGTCTTCATCCATTAATCCTGCTTTTACAACTATAATCGGTCTCTGTATTTCATCTTCCTTTACGGCTCTTTCAGGATGTCTCCTGGCCCAGAGCCAGAAGTCCGTGAACGTAACCATAGGCTCAGGAATGGTGACCATAGCCCTTGCTTCCCTTTTGATAGGAAGAGCCTTCATGGGAAAGGGCGGCATAACAAAGAGGGCCATAGGTGTGGTCCTGGGTGCCATCATATTCCGTTTGGTATATACAATAGCCTTGAGATTCAACCTGCCTGCCTACATGTTGAAGCTTGTATCCTCTGTAATCGTAATAATCGCCATTTCCTTCCCATACTTCAAAGGAAAGAAGGAGAGCTTTATGAGAATCCATAAGGCAAAGAAGGAGGCTGGAAATGCTTGAGATGAAAGGTGTCTTTAAGACATTCAACCCCAATACCCTTTTTGAAAAGAAGGCTCTTGTGGATATTAACCTCAAGGTCGAGGATGGAGAGTTTATTTCCATCATAGGTGCAAACGGTGCAGGAAAATCCACGCTTTTCAACGCAATATCAGGCTCCTTCCTTACAGACAAAGGAAAGATAGTCTTGGATGGAGAGGATATCACCTTCCTTCCTGACCACAAGAGGGCCAGGATGATAGGTCGTCTCTTTCAGGATCCGATGCGAGGAACCGCTCCAGGCATGAGCATTGAAGAGAATCTGTTTTTGTCTTCTGGAAGAGGTGGCTGGCTTGGAGGAATAAACAAGAAGGATAGGGAGATGTTCAAGGAAAAGCTATCTTCTTTATCTATGGGGCTGGAAGATAGGCTGAATCAACCTGTAGGCCTTCTTAGTGGTGGACAAAGACAGGCTTTGACACTATTGATGGCTACATTCAATCCCCCGTCTCTTTTGCTCCTTGATGAGCATACTGCAGCCTTGGACCCTGCCACGGCGGAGAGGGTATTGGATCTTACCGATAGGATTGTAAAAGAAAATAAACTTACTTGTCTGATGATCACCCATAATATGCAGTCTGCCCTGTTACAGGGAAACAGGACCCTTATGATGGATAAAGGCAGGATCATCTATGATGTAAAGGGTGAGGAGAGAAAGGGCCTCACTGTCACTGATCTATTGGAAAAATTCAAAGAAAACTCAGGAAAAGCTTTGGATAACGATAGAATGTTGATGATATAGGGAAGGTTACTCAGCCTTCCCTGAGACTATTTCAAGGTATATCTCATCCAGTCTCTCCTTTCGTCTGTCCTTCTTTCTTATTTCGCATTCCCATACAACCAAGGTGCGCCATCCCATACTTTCCAGCTTGATGATGTTTTTTCTATCTCGGTTTATATTCCGTTGTATCTTGTTCTCCCAGAACTCAGTATTGGTCTTAGGAAGAATGAAGCATCCTTGGTGACCGTGCCAGAAGCAGCCGTTGACAAAAATGGCGCACTTCCATTTTTTCAGGACGATATCGGGGGTGCCCGGTAGTTTCCCTACATTTACTCTGAATCTAAGCCCTTTGGAGAAAAGATAGGACCTTACAATCATCTCAGGCTTGGTGTTCCTGCCTTTGATGGCCTGCATTGTGCGTCTCCTTTCTTCTTTCTTCAGAGTGTCCATTTTATATGACCAAATATATGGACAGTTCTATTATTGCGTGGACGATGATAGGAAGCCACATTGCCCCCGTCCACTTCTTCATTGCGATCAGGACAAAATGGAATAGAGTGGACCAAAGGATATCCGGAAGAATAAGCTTCATGGTTTCCAAAGATATTCCAAATTGGGCAAAGGGCAGGGCGCTTTGGTATAGGCCATAGATTATTGCCGGAATAAGGGCTTTTACCCAGGAAGGGAAGCTTGAACGGTCCATTAATGTAGGAACCAGGCTTCTATATAGGAATTCTTCAAGAAATGAAATGAATACAAGGTAATAGATCCAAGCAAAGGCCCCTCTTTTTGGAGTGACATCCAATCTTGTGGCAAGGGGAAGCATCAGGGAATAGATTACAGTAAGGATAAGGGTAAGCAAGTATCTGTCGGTTTTGATGTACATCATCTTGTCATCGAAATCCCTCTTATATCTTATTACTGTCCCTACAAAGACTACTATCATGGGAATGGCAACGATCAAGTTGGATATGAAGGCTGGGATGAAGCCCAAAGGAGACGTAATCTTTGCCAACGTCCCGGTTTTTTTGAAGTAAAAACTTATGAAGTATGTCCAAAAATACTGTAGACATGCGTACATTATACCCAGTAGTGCATATATGTTTCTTTTGTTTTCCTGAAGTTTGTCTTGTGCCATGTAAGAATAATATTCTTTGCCAGTGAATAATGGAAGAGGATTGTTCGACTACATGTTTTGATAGTATGGCTAAGCGCTGATTATACAAAATGTCGCCATCATGTCTATCCAAACAGTTTTATGTTTTGATGTGTTTTAAACAATACATTTTAATATAAGAAATTACCTATTGTTTTGATGCCGTTTTGCTGTCAAAGTCCATAGTCCCTTCTGGTTTATAATGGTGATGGTGGCACTACCCATTGGATTATGGCGTTGATTATATAAAGGGAATGATTGGGGGCTTGTATTTGGAGGCTGGGTAGAGACGGTGTATGGTTTATGGGCCAAAGGAAAGAATGGATAGAGACTAAATATTGGAAATATGTAGTTTTGTATAGAGATTGTGATGAGGGGTTTTAATCTTTGAAAAACCAATTATATTCTTCTCCAGAGGTGAAAATATGAAGAGAACAACTACAATGTTTTTTGTTTTGGCACTTTCCCTTATGGTTGCACTTCCACTATTTGCCAGTGGAGTGACGGAGAAAGGAATATATTTTAAGGAATTGGATCTAAATACGGCGACTCTTGAGGAAATGGAGAGTGCTTGGGAATACTCTGTAGATACATACACAAATCAGAGGACTACTCTGAGAACTGCAATGGATGATGCCATGGGGAAGAGGGATATAGAGGGTTATGTGGAAATGAGATCTCTATATAACTCCCTCGAGTACCCTGTCATCACCAAAGAGCAGACGGAGATGCTGAAGGAAAGAATCCTCAATACGGAGAATCAGGAAGATAAAGATGCACTTGCTTCCTTTGTATATGAAAACTCGGTATTCTATCGTCCGACCCTTGTATTCGATTACTCGGTGGACAACGGATATTACACAAGGTCCTATAAGAAAGCACTGTCAACTCTACCAGGTACAGTCGTTACAGCTCCTGAAGTAAAGGGAGACGGAGTATTCCTGGGCTGGAGTCTGGATGGTGAGACAGTCTCTTATAAGAGTGGAGAAGAGATTATAATGCCTTATTCCGATACTGTCCTCTATGGAGTATTCTCATCAGGTATCAGCTTCAATGATGAAATCACTGGAAACAACTCTTATATAGAAGGAACGGAAGCAAGGGTTCCTACTCCTATCTCTGAAGACGAAAACCTTATCTTCCTGGGCTGGTATGATGACAACAGCGGCAAAAAGCTCGAAGGAGACAGCGTCACAGTTGAAAGCGGAAAGAGCAAGGAGTTTACAGCTCTTTGGGAAGGTGTGGAGATTTCAGATGCTTCCATCCGTTACTATGAAGAAGGAAAGATTCCTGCAAATACACAAGTCATTCTTTCTTTCCCTTTGAAGAACGTAGGAAACGTGGTTTTGAGAGATTTGAAGGTCACAGTTTCTGGAGAAGGCGTAAAAGTCCTGTCTTCTGATCTTAAGGCTTCCTTGATAGGCACAGGAACAACGGCAAATGCTTCCTTCCTTGTATATGCCGAGGGAGAAAAAGGTACGGAGAAAACTATCACTGCAACAGTTTCCGATGCTTCAGGAAACACTTGGACAAAGGATTTTTCATTTACTATCCAATAATCAATCCATAGTTGAAAAACGGAGAAAGTATGGTGCTTTTCTCCGTTTTTCTCTTGTATATGCCCTAAAAAGTGGAAAATAGTTGTAGTTAACTATACTTACTATGCCATGGTTATGGTGAACCGATTCCGCGGTATGGGAATAAATCCCTAATTGTCACCGAGTGAAAATTACATTAACTTCTTAACTGTCAGAAAAAACAGAGGTTATTAATGTCAGCCAAAAAGAATAAAAAGAAGAAACCCATTGTAATAAAGACCTCGGCATGCAGAAAAATAAAGAGAAGCGATGGCCTGAAGATGAAGTGGGTCCAGGAGTATACCTTCAGAGGCTTCCTGGAAGCCATTACCAGCCGTTTTGGAAACTTGAAGGCATATTCGATTTTCGGTGATGAAGAAGATAAGTTCATCTCATACAACAGGCTTAAGTGGGGTGCGGAAAATATTTCCACATACCTTTTGGAAAAGGGCTTCGCCAAAGGTGACAGAGTTGCAATCGTAGGCGAGTCATGTCCTTTTTGGATGATGATGTATCTTGGAATCACATATGTGGGATGTGTGGCTGTTCCTATCCTCCCCGATTTCTCACAAAGAGAGATGGAGGGGATTCTTAAGGAAAGCGGAGCCAAAGCCGTATGTGTCAACGTTAAGCACTTCAAGAAGGTGGAGAAATACGCATACTCCAATAATCTTATGGTTGTGCGTATGGAGGATCTTACACAGATACCTTCCATTCCTGAAGGTTTCACCTTTGAAAATGCCCCTGGAATATCATTGAAGGAACATAGCCATAATTATACCCTTATCAATACTTCCGTTCCTTCTGAAGATGATATGGCATCCCTTATTTTTACAAGCGGAACCACCGGTTCCAGCAAGGGCGTTATCCTTACACATAAGAACCTTCTTGTCTGTGCAGACGAAAGCTCAGATACATATGTCAAGGTAAAGAAGGGTGTCAGGGTGTTGTCCATTCTCCCCATGAGCCATTGCTATGAGTTCACAATTACACATTTGTTGTGTCTCTTGCAGGGAGCGGAGATAGTATTCTTGGGCAAACCGCCTGCAACAACAATATTGATGAGGGCCTTCAAGGAAGTGAGACCCCATGTAATCCTTACAGTTCCTCTCCTTATTGAGAAGATTTATAAGGCTGCTGTATTGCCCACCCTTAGAGATAACCCTAAGATTGCCAAGCTCTATAAGAATCCTCTTACAAAATGGATTGTATTGAAGACTGTCAAGACAAAGCTTATATCCACCATGGGAGGCTGCATCAGGTTCTTCGGTATAGGTGGGGCCCCATTGGATGAAACTGTTTGGGATTTCCTCTATTCCTGCCACTTCCCATATGCCTTGGGCTATGGACTGACTGAAACAAGCCCTCTTATTGCAGGCTGTGGGCCTAAGCACAAGATGCATAAAAAGGGTTACATTGGAAAGCCTGTAAAACATGACCATGTGATTCTGCTTAACAAGAATGAAGATGGTGTGGGTGAAATAGCTGTCAAGGGACCTAATGTCATGACAGGATATTACAACAATGAAGAGCTTAATAAAGAGGTCTTCACAGAGGACGGCTACTTCAAGACAGGAGACTTGGGTTACTTGGATAAACATGGCTACCTTTCAATAAGGGGTAGGGTGAAGACAATGATCCTTGGTCCTGCAGGAGAGAATATTTATCCTGAATCCATTGAAAGCCTTATAAACAACATGGAATTCGTCCAAGAGTCTTTGGTCGTCCCTGGAGATGGAGGCTTGGTGGCCCTTATTAAGATTGACCTTGAAGCTATGCAGGAGAAGTTGAAGATAAGCGCTACGGATGTAAAGGATGAAGCTGAGAAATACTTGGTGAAGCTGAAAAAGAGTGTTAACGAACAACTCTCTTCTTTCTCAAAGATCGCAGACACTGAGCTTCAGGAAAAGGACTTCGAACGTACTCCTACCCAGAAGATCAAAAGATTCCTGTATTCAAGAAAGAAAAAGGAAGAAAAGTGACTATAGGCTCTGGAGAAATCCAGGGCTTCTTTTTTGCTCCTATGAGAGTTAGAATTCTCGTATGATGAAGAAAAGAATAATCTTGGTAATCCTTGTTTTGATACTTCCTCTATTGTTTGTGTCTGCAGGAATAACTCCTTTTCTGCAGCTTTCACCATATTTTCTTGTTGACTCCACCCCTCTTCTCTATCCCCAGTGGCCCAAAGGAGGGGACGATGGCTTCAGAAGTATGCTTGATGATAAGGCTATAGAGGGAAGCAGCGAAAGGATACAGGACACCATTCTTCGTTTTGATAGTCGCCCGGAGCTTATTGCCGCCGGCTTTGAAATCGAGACAGATAACATTTTCTTTTTGCTGAAGATTGATATAAGGGAGGAGTTGTCCAACTTCATAGGGGTTGCACCTCACTCCAATATCCCATATTTGGGCAACACAAAATATGTTGTGACAAACGCCCAATATCCCCAGGTCGCTTTCATAGAGTATTCGAATCCATATTTCTTTGTTTCTGTGGGACGAAGAAAACTGGATATGGGCCCTGGAAAGTATAGCTTCATGCTTTCTTCCGAAGCCCAGCCTAATCTTGATGCCATCGCCCTTGGAGCCTCTTACATAGAAGGAAAGTTCAATCTCTCCTATTCCCTCTATGGAATCGGAGGATCCAACAGCACTATCAATGGGTATGGCGAAGAGACCGATCTCATGAAGACCTTCTTTGTGCACAAAGTGACAATATCAAATGATGTATTCAGATTCGGTTTTTCTGAGATGAACTGTATCTATGGAGCACATCCGGGCTTCTTTGACATGACTCCTTTTGTCCTATGGCACAACTTATATCAGGAAGAACACTCCAACGTAATGATCGAAGTATCCTTGGAAGGGAAGATAAAGGAACTGAGGCTATGGGCCCAATATGCCCAGGATGACCTGTATTTCCCAGGAGAGGGTGGCTTCAACAATAAGCCTACAGGTATAGGTTTTGGTTTTGGCTTCGATTATAAGCTCTTTGTGGGCGAAGAATTCTCTTCTCCTATCAGGAAAAACAATGATTATGCCCTTAAGGAAGCTACTCTAAGGGATGAGGGTGGTTTTCATTTGGTCGGAGAGTTCTATTGGGCTACCAACTATCTATATAACAGAAGGGAAAGCTATGATGGGGAGAGATTTGAAAACGATAAGTACGGAAAGATGACTCTTCCCTATAGGTTCTACTCCAGTTATGGCGGGTTTACAGATAAAATAGACGCCTACTATCTAGGTTTTCCATATGGGCCCGGCTCCATTCTATTATCCCTTTCCTTTGAAATGGAGAATCAATGGATAAAAGGGGAAGTCCGCTCAGCTCTACTTATGAGAGGGAATGATGACATAGATACAGTCATAGACGGCACTACCAAAGACACTTGGTTGCATCTTAACGGAGATATAAAGAGAGTGTGGAGTGTAGGAGGAAAACTCAGCCTCAGTCTTGATAAATACCTAAAGGGTTTGGAAACTGAAGTGGATATTGAGGTCAAATACGATGAATTCTATGAAGAAATCGTTCCAATAATCGCCATAGGTTTGGTCAAAGCATTCTGATGGGGAAAATCGCCTGAAAAAAATGGGGTGTATATAGTGACATAAGGACTATTCTACACCCCTTTGTGATTACTCTTCTGTGAACATATCCTTGGAGATACCACAGACAGGGCAAACCCAATCTTCTGGAATATCTTCAAATGGTGTTCCTGGAGCGATTCCGCTGTCTGGGTCACCAACTGCTGGATCATAAACATATCCACATGGACAAACATACTTCTTCATAATGTATTTCTCCTTATAACAAGATTAGGAATAATTCCTATATAAAATATAAGCTTATTAATTAGTGGTGGCAATGGCCTCCACAACTACTATGGGAACAATTGTGTCCTTCATCATGGTGGTGGTTGCAGTTTGCATTGGAGTTTTGTTCCAACCTTCCTTCCAGAAGTGCCTTCACAGCATCATCGGCCTTTCCTTGTACACCGCCATATAGTTTTATACCCATACTTGCCACTCCCATCTGTGCTCCTCCTCCGATACCGCCGCAGATCAAGGTGTCTATTTTAAGTTCTTCCAATACTCCGATAAGAGCTCCATGGCCCTGACCGTTGGTGCTGACTATGGTCGAGGCTTTAATCTCATTATTCTCAACATCATAGACCTTAAACTCCTCTGTTCTTCCGAAGTGCTGGAAAATTTCTCCGTTTTCATAAGTGACTGCAATTCTCATTGTTTTTTCTCCTTTATCAGCAATGACATTATTTTTGTTTCCTTTATTTGTTTCTTTAAGTACAAAGGCTCCACCTCCAATGGAAAGGCTTCTTCCATCGACAATCAAAAGGGCTATCTTGTCTCTTGCCCTTTGGTAAATGGAGGCGATTGTGGCCCTGGACACTCCCATTTCCTTGGCTGCCTCTTCTTGGGAAAGATGGACTTTATCTATAAGTCTTATGACCTCGAACTCATCTGTATAAAGAATCACATCATCTCCAGATGGAATACCCTCTGTATGGAAACAAGAGTACTCAGGAATGGACTCTATTGTTCTTCTGTGTATTGGACGAGCCATCTTTTACCTCTGTTATTGACATATGTCAATAATATAATCATAGATAAAACCAAAGTCTATAGTTGTATTAATCGAGGTATAAAGAGAGAATCAAAGTATGGATAGATTAGATAAACTTGTGGCCCAATATTCAGATTACTCAAGAAAAGATGTAAGGAAACTTGTTAAGGAAAAAAGAATAGAGGTCAACGGTGTTCCTGCCCTTTCCTTTGATGAAAAGATAGGGGAAGAGGATCTGGTTATGTTGGATGGAGAACCTATTCTCAGGAAAAGAAGAATCCTTGCAGTCCTAAATAAGCCCATGGGTTTTGTCACCAGTACAGAAGACCCCAGGGACAGAACTGTAATGGAACTTGTACCAAAGGAGTGGATGAAGATGGGGGTATACCCGGTGGGCAGGCTGGACAAAGATACGGAAGGCCTTCTTATATTCACCAATGATGGAGCCTTGGCCCATTGTCTCATTTCCCCTAAGAATGGAATAGAGAAGGAATACTACGTGGAGCACACAGGAAGTGTGGAAAAAGAAGACATTGCCGCCTTCAGAGCAGGTATGGTTCTTGATGACGAGACCCTGAAGCCTGCTCTCCTTATTCCTATGGAGAAGGGAAAGAGCAGGGTGGTGGTGACGGAAGGGAAGTATCATCAGGTGAGACGGATGATGGCCATAAGAGGAATGGATGTAACCTACCTTAAGAGGATAAGGGAAGGCAAACTCGCCCTGGGCTCTTTGGAGGTAGGCAAATGGAAAGAGCTGGAGCCCGGAGAAGAAGCCGAATTATTGGGAAAATAACAAAAGTTAACAGGTTTAAAAAATATTTTAAAAGATAGTTGACAACTTTTTTGGTTTTATCTATTCTTTCAGTGTCATGTGGGAGTAGCGAAGCTGGTTATCGCGCTGGCCTGTCACGCCGGAGATCGCGGGTTCGATCCCCGTCTCTCACGAACAAGACTCTAGGTATAATGCTTAGAGTCTTTTTTTGTCCCCGTAAAACCTGACATTGAGAAAAATTTGAGAAAAAAGCTGCGGGAAAATGGGAAAAAAGTGTAAATTGTGGCAAAAAGCTTTAATAAGTTTAGCCTTCTTGTCAAATGTGTAGACTATCTAAGAATAATGAAGAGAGACTTGTAGATAAACAATTGCACATTTTATCGATGAAGTAAGGTTGTATTGAAGAAAATCAAATGATTGACGCAATAAGCTTTGAGAGGTTATTATACAAATAGGAAGTGACCTGTCGATAGACGGCGTTCACTCCAAG
>JALFRH010000146.1 GCA_022785155.1 Spirochaetales bacterium | reverse complement strand
ATAGAATCGTCGAGAAGAAGGTGGAAGTTCCTGTCGAGGTCATCAAGGAAGTGGAAGTTCCTGTTATCAAGGAAGTACCTGTAGAAAAGATTGTTGAGAAGACAGTTGAAGTACCGGTGGAGAAGATTGTCGAGAAGACAGTTGAAGTACCGGTGGAGAAAATCGTTGAGAAAACAGTTGAAGTTCCTGTGGATAGAGTCGTTGAAAAGACCGTGAAGGTTGTGGACGAAGAAGAGATCAGACTCAGCGTCAAGGAAGCCATCAACGAAGAAATCGAAGCTTCAAGAGAAGACAACTACTCCCTCGTCATTGCAGGCTTTGCTGCTGGAAACGAAAACAACGTTGTCAGAGAGTTCGATGTTCCTGCCCTTACTTATGGAGACAAAGTAATTGCCATCCTTCCTTATACAAGGGCAAAGGATGCCCAGGCCAAGGTCAAAGCCCTTGGTGGCAAGCTTGTGGTCATTACAGCACGCCACAACGCAGACTCCGTCATCAAAGAGCTTTCGAAGTAAAAAGCATGGTATCAGTAAAGGCCTCGGATTCGAGGCCTTTTTCATTAGTCTTTAAGTGGAATATCAAAGGTCATCCTGTCTTTTGTCAGGATAGTGTTTTCAAAAATACTCTTTGCTTCCTTATGCAGCTCTCTCAGTTCCCTGTCGGAGTATCTTGGAGAATAGTGTTGGAGGCAAAGAAGCTCGGATCTGCTGTCTCTGGCGATAATGGCGGCTTCCTTTGCTGTCATATGTTTCTTCTCCCAAGCGCTCTCCCTCAGTGCATCTTCAAACATTCCTTCACAAAAAAGGATATCTGAATCATGGACATAATCTGCTATCTCAGGAAAGTAGAGGGTATCTGTAACATAGCTGAACTTTCTTCCGCTTCTCTTTTCACCCATTACCATATCCGGTGTGATTACAGCCCCATTGTCAAGAGTGATGGTCTCCCCTCTCTGTAGGCGCCCGAACAATGGACCTTTGGGAACACCAAGACCTATTGCCTTATCCGGGAAGAACTCACCCTTTCTATAATCTTCAACCAAAGAGTACCCTACACAGGGCTTGGTATGATCCAGAGGAAAACAGTTTATGGAGAAGTCTTCACCTCTATATATCTCTCCTGGCTCCACTGGTATAAATACGATTTCGTAGTTGATATACATATCCAGGATTCTTCTGGAGGCTTCTATATATTCCCCCAGCTTCTGAGGTCCATAAATATATAAAGGCTCCTCCCTGTCCACTTGGCTTGAAAGCATCAACAACCCCGGAAGCCCTGTTACATGATCGGCATGCATATGGCTGATGAAGATTGAAGATATCTTCTTCCAGCTTAGATTCAGCATCTTCAAGGAAACTTGCGTACCTTCACCACAATCAAATAAAAACAATTCTCCATCTCTACGAAGGAGGACAGAGGTGAGGAATCTGCCAGGAAGAGGCATCATTCCACTGGTACCTAAAGAAAAGACTTCTAAACTCATACTGAAAAAGGGTAACACGCATAAGAAAAAGTTTCGAGTGGGAAACCGAATTAAGGGGAGATGGTATACATCTTATTTATGATTCATATGTTATGGCACCCAACTCTTTCTCTTTCTTAAGGGATATATAAAGAGTAATAAGGGAAAGAAGGGCCATGGAGAGAATCATTATAATTATTGCAGACCAAGGGACAGTGACAGAGAAGGATGAGATATAGTATTCCACCAGACCTGGATTGGCTATGGATACAGCCTTGATCAACAGGGGGGAGAGGGAACCCAGGATCAAACCTATTACAGTACCCAAAAGGGACGCAACCATTACTGCCCTTAGAGATAGAATCAAATATATCCTTCTTATCCTCTTGGTATCCATACCAAGAATAGAGAGGACCATTATATCCCTATAATCCCTTGAAAGGTATACATTCACTATGTCTGTAGAGAAGAATGCAGCCAGAAGGGCCACGGAAGCCAGGATTACATAGAGTATTGTTACACTCTCTTTTACATTCAGATATAAGGAAGAGTACTTCTCCCTATAGGTTTCGCACCAAATTCCTTTTGCCCATAACTCTTCAGCCCTTTTATCTGTTTCACTATTGTCACCGAGGATTATCTCCCACTCTCCTTCTCCTCCAATGAGAGAGTAGTCCACATAAGCCAGATATCTGTCAAGCTGGGCATAGCCAGAGTCGAAAATACCCTTCACCGTCACCAAAACAGGTCTTGCCCTATTCTTTTCCGTTTCATATAGCATAAGGGTCATGGTATCTCCAAAGTCCAGCTTCAATCTCAGAGCCAGGGTCTTGGAGATATATATTGGATTTCTTCCTTCCAAATCCATTTCTTCCAGTTTCAGTGTCTCTCCCCTTTCACCATCAAAGTATCCCTCTTCAATTCCTTTTAGGTTCACCAGACTCTTTCCATTGTCCGAGAAGACTACACCGCTGGCAGAGGTGACATGAAACTTTTCTGCAGATTCCCAGGAAGAAATATCGCAATCATCATAAGAAACGATATTCCCCGACCCCAACATGACTATCATCCTATCTATGGCAGCAGTCATAGATGAGATGAACACCATGGCAAAAACAAGCAATGCTGTGATAAGAACCACCAAAAGAGCCGGAATGAGGCTGTTGAGTGTCCATTTGACACCCATTTTCACTCCTTCCTTTCTCTTTAAATATAGTCCTTCACCCTCATTTCTCATTTAAGACTCCATTGGACAATACAAAGACCTTATGGGCTTTTGATGCAAAAACCGGGTTATGGGTAACAAGAATCAGACCTCTATTGGTCTTTTTTACACTTTCTATCAACAGTTCTTCTATTATCCTGCTGGTTTTTTCATCAAGGCTTCCTGTAGGTTCATCTGCAAACACAACGCTTGGTTCCGTAATGAGAGCCCTGGCAATGGCTGTACGTTGCCTTTCTCCTCCACTGAGCTTAATCGGGCGATGATTCTTTCTCTCTTCTATTCCCACCATCTTCAAGTACTCCTGGGCTTTCTCCAGGGCTATTTTCTTCTTCTCACCCTTAATCATCAAAGGCATAGCCACATTCTCCAAAGCAGAAAAGTCCTCCAAAAGCATGGAGTTCTGGAACACAAAGCCCATCTTTTCATTTCTTAGCCTTGCCCTGTCTCTATCTTTTATCTGGTCTGTGTCCATTCCTTCATAGTAGATTTTTCCTCCATCTTTTGGAGAAAGAAGCGCAAGAAGGGAAAGAAGAGTGGACTTACCGCAACCACTCTTTCCTGTAATTGCAATGGTCTCCCCTTGTTTTAACAGAAGGTTGATATCTTCCAAAATAACAAGCTTTCCACCCTTTTCCTCAGAGGGATATGACTTTGATAGGTTTTCCACCCTTAAGAGTTCATTTGACATGTATTACCTCCCATAGAGGTTTTTTATTTCTCTTCCTATTTTCCATGAATACGGATATTCCTGTAACAGCCACCATAAATAGAGAGAAGAATCCCATGGAACTGTAGCTCATGGATAGGTGCATATCCATGAGAAGTGGAGTATCAAGGCTGATTTTCTCTATAAGGGACAGAGCCCCACTTCCAAATACTAGACCCAGGATTATGCCTGTAAGCAACGTCAGGAAAAAGGAGAGCTCCATTACCAGAGTAATATCTCTTCTCTCCATACCCAGGATCTCCAGCTCTGCACACTCTCTCTGCCTTGTGGAGACGAATATCCTCACAGACTGTCTTAACGATACCAATATAATGACAAAGAGAAGGGACAGAACCGTATACATCATGGCCTTCTCCACAAAGAAGGCAGCATATAAGCTGGATTCCTGTTCCTTCCAAGTTTTATAAGACAAGCCCAATTCGTCCAGTGTTTTTGTGCATAGATCAATATCTACGTTCTTTATGGCAGTAAGAAAATATACTGTCTCATCAGCTTCCTCCATAGGAAGAAAGATGGTGTTTTGGTCGAACTCAGTGCCCACATTAGTCCAATAGATACCGCTGATATCATAATCGAAATTCTTCATTGTGGTGGCTGCCTTACCCTTTCTCAACATTGAAAGCGTCACTTTGCCATCTGAGAACCGAAATACCGAGTAAGGAACCAACAGGGAAGATGAGTCGCCGTAGATAATATTCAGGCCTCCATCGTAATCGGGGGAAATATATCTGACATTATATGCTCCGTTTTCTGAGAGAGCCTCTCCCTCTCCATACTCGAATACTACGCTGGATGGAAAGAGGGAGGAAAGTTCATCCTTATGTCTACCTTCCACCACTACATCGAAGCTCCTGACATCCCTTATATCCCTGAACCTATCGTTTTGGAGAAAGTCCATTATGGATATGACAACATTTACGACAATCAAGGACAAGGCTATGGCCACCACAGCCCTTATTGCCCTGGAGCGCTGTTTGAAGGATGAAGAAAAGGCATAACGGAGAGATAAATATGGAATCATAAGCCACGGGCCTCCAGTATTCTCTCTCCGTCTTTATCCAAGTGGAATACATACCTCTTCACCCCATCGATATATCTGGTTTCTTCATATGTTCCGTCACTAAGGGTGACTCTGACGCTTTTTAAGAGGAAAGAGGGATCATAAATGGACGTGGAGTATACTTTTCCATCCCTATACTCCGTTTCCCATATTTCATCCTTTCTCTCTTCCCTTGTTTTAATCAGGGAGCCTTCACTATTGTAGAAATATGAAATAAGGGAATCGGGGCTTTCTTTTGACACCAGACGACCGTTGCCGTCATATGTGTATTCCACACTCCCTCCGTTTTCCCTCTTTACTTCTATATATCCACCGTCTTCCTTCCACTCTATATCCCGCTTTTTCTCTTCTTCATTCATAAAGAAAGTCTCCAGGCTTCCGTCCACCATTTCATAGACACGGTCACCAGAAAAGAATATAGGGTTTTTGTCTTTGATAAGCCCCAACACAACTCCATCCGGAGTCCTAAGGTATTCACAGGTCTCAACTACTGTACCGTCAAGTGAATATGTGTAACCGGACAAAAGGGACGAAGAGTAGAAATAGTTGTACTCTTCACTTCCCTTTTCGCTTTCAAGGATTTTTCTTACTATATCGCCCTCTTCGTTGATAAAGATACGTAGGCTTTCACTTTCGCTCTTCTCCTCGTAACCATCCTTAAGGGTCATCCTGGTCTTCTCTACTTTTCCTTCATAGTAGAGAGTTGAGACATCCCCTTCATCCACTCTTTCCCAACCAACGCCTTCTATTCTTTCTTTTTCAGAAATCTTTTGTCCCAGGGCATTGGAATTCCATACACTTCCAAAGAGAAGAGCAGGGAAAAGCAGGGAAAAGGGAAGAAAGAGGAGAGCCTTCTTCATACCTATTTATCCAAACCTATAAGAGCATTGAGGTATTCTTCCTTATCGAAAGGATGGATGTCATCATAACCCTCGCCTGTTCCAACAAAGGCAATAGGGAGGCCTAGGTTCTTTCCTATTTGGACAAGGGCACCGCCCTTTGCTGCAGAATCATATTTTGTAAGGATGACTCCATCCAGTTTCACGGCCTGATTGAAGAGCATTGCCTGGGATAGTCCATTCTGGCCTGTGGTGGCGTCAATGACAATGAACTTCTTATAGTTCTCTTCCTTTACGCCTCGTCCCTTTACAATCTTATCCATTTTCTGGAGCTCTCTCATGAGATTTTCTTTGTTGTGCATTCTTCCCGCCGTATCTGCGAGAACCAGATCATCGCCTTGGGCTATGGCAGATGTCACAGCATCATATACGACAGCTCCTGGATCAGAGCCCATTTTCTGCTTCACGATTCTCATTCCAAGCCGATCTGCATGGATATCCAGCTGGTCTACGGCAGCGGCGCGGAAGGTATCTGCAGCAGCAAGAAGAACCTTGTTTCCCTTCTTTGTATACCACTTGGCCATTTTGGCGATACTTGTTGTCTTCCCTACTCCGTTTACACCAAGAATCATGAAGACATTAAGACCCTCTTTTAGGGAAACATCATAGCTATGTACATACTCGCTTAGGAGATTCTTCATAAGATTCTGAAGCTCAGAGGCCTCGGTTATGCCTTTTGCCTTGGCTTCCTTACGAAGAGTTTCAGATATTTCATCTGTAAGTCTTGCTCCCAGATCACCTTCGATCAAGGTATCTTCCAATTCTTCGAAGAATTCTTCGTCGATTTTTCTTGTAGAAAACAACTGCTTTATCTTTGAACTGAACTTAGAAAATAGTCCCATATATTATTCCTTATACACCTTGGCTGGCACTGCCATAGTAATCCAAGGCAGTGTAGACAAGATTAATTAATGATACTATCGAGATACCTCCGAATACAACCTTAAGTGCATTCGGACCGCTTGTTCCATTTATGTTTTCCACAGCATTTACTGCCGTATAACCTCCAAAAGAGAGAAGAGAAGTCAGGATGGAGCGATAAAAACTATTCTTCTTTTCCATCACAATATCCTTGTCTTCAGTCCAAAGAGGATTCATTTCAATCTCCACCCTCTCTTCATTGCTTTTGGATTGAAAAGTAAAGTGTGAAAAATCTGGAGATGAAAGGGAGAGGGTATATGGAGAGTGAAGGGATGGAATATACTTTCCTTCCACTTTCTCACCATTAAGGAGAATACCTGCATCCCAAGGACGGGCAGAAACATAGAGAGAGTGGGAAGAGAGGGGCTCAAGGGATAGATTGATCTCTCTTTCTTCCCCTATTTCCAACACTTCCGTCTTTTCTACATATCCTGGGGAAGAGAGTGTAAATGTATGCATTCCCTTCTCCAACACCAAAAAGTCTGAGGGATCTGTATTTACTTCCCCATCCAACACCAAAGAATAGGAGGGGACGTCTACATTCAGGACATAGTAAGAAAGATGAGGTGAAAGAAGCGAGGTAAAGTAATCCAAGAGAGCTTCTTCTTCAAAAGAGTAAAGTGAAGTTGTGTAATAGGCTTTTCTTATTACGTCTCCGTTATATAAAAGCTCTATTTCCTTTATCGTCCCCTCTCCTTTGCTTCTTACATAAAAGAGGGCGTCAAGGTTGTTTTGAATCATCAAGTATTCATATGTGTCCTTGTCACCATCTGAGAGAAGAGAGTCATATTGGGAGAGGGAAAGGGATACTTTCTCCAGCTGTACGACATCAACAGGGGGCAAGGAAGAGTAGGAAAAAGAAGAAAGGGCGTCGTAGTTTTCGTCTTCGTAGTATTGGGCCTTCTTTTTGTCTTCCTCGATTCTCTTACTTCTTTCCACCCTTTCAACGACTTTGGATATGGCCTCCTCCCCATCTGCATAGGGGATAAGAGACAAGGTGCTCTCAACTAAAGAAACATACTCCTGGTTTTCGCCTATTACGGAATAACGCCAACTCTCCGCCCCCAGAGGACAGAGAGTCAAGAGAAATACCAAGAGTATCAATAATCTGAGATTAAAGATTGTTTTCCTTGGCGTAATGGAGATAGCTTTCGATAAAGTCGTCAATTTCACCATCCATAACAGCCTGGATATTACCTGTGCTGTAGTTTGTTCTGTTGTCTTTTACCAGTGTATATGGCTGGAAAACATAGGAGCGGATCTGGCTGCCCCATGCAATATCCTGCTTTGCAATGGCGTTGGCTTCCTTTTCCTTCTCTTTTTCCCTCTGATAATACTCGTAAAGCTTTGCCCTGAGCATCTTGAAGGCTACGTCCTTATTCATATACTGGCTTCTTTCATTCTGACACTGAACAACGATTCCAGTTGCATAATGGGTGATTCTTACAGCGGAGTCCGTCTTGTTGACGTGCTGTCCACCTGCACCACCTGCCCTGTAGGTATCAAGTCTGTAGTCTTCAGGCTTGATTTCAATCTCAATGTCATCATCGACTTCCGCAGATGCATATACAGAAGCAAAGGAGGTGTGTCTTCTCTTTGCAGCGTCATATGGGCTGATTCTCACCAACCTGTGGACTCCGGCCTCACCCTTGAGGTAGCCGAAGGCATAGTCTCCTGAGACCTTCATGGTGACACTCTTGATTCCACCTTCGTTTTCTTCCATATCCAATACTTCGCACTTGAAGCCATGGCGTTCAGTCCATCTTGTATACATTCTCATCAGCATACTTGCCCAGTCGCTGGCTTCTGTTCCGCCGGCACCGGCATGGATGGAGAGGTAGAGATTATTCTTATCGAACTTACCATCAAGAAGAGTCTTGACCTTCAAAGGCCTGAACTTCTCCTCAAGAGCTGTAATCTGATTCTGAAGCTCCATTCTCAAGTCTTCATCCTCTTCGCCCTTATATAACTCGATAAGCTCACCCAGATCATCGATTTCCCCGATGATCTCCTTCCAGGGATAGTAGCTGTCTTTAAGCAAGTTAAGCTTTTGGAATGTCTTTTCTGCGTTTTCAGGATTATTCCAGAAATCAGGGGCACCCGTCTGGGCTTCGATTTTCTTGATTTCGTCTTCAGTCCCCGCCTGTTCAAAGACGCCTCCATACATTGTAGGCTTCTTCTTTTATGTCT
>JALFRH010000120.1 GCA_022785155.1 Spirochaetales bacterium | reverse complement strand
GGGTATTACTGCCACAAGGGGGCTCTATAAGTATGTAATCATAGCCTTCCTTTATCTCGCCCCTTGTCACCCTGGGGGAGAAACCCTCACCCCTGGCTTTCCCCAAGAGTTTTGTAAAATGGGCTATGGAAGAAAAGGTTGTGTCAGGCCTCAAGCCCTGGGAGTCAAGGATCTCCATGGCCATATTCGCCGACAACATCAATGAGCTTCTGTCTTCTTTCTTTACATCAGTTATTTTTGAAAGCTCCGAGACAAAGCCGGAGTAGAATATGGAGTTATCATAGGTATTCTCCAGCCTTCCATATTCTATGGGCCTTATCATATATAGTCTCTCTGCGCTTTCAAGAAACCCTTCCAGCTCTTCTTTATCCGATACCAGAAGCCCCATCCTGTAGTTCTGCCATCCTGTTCCGTTGGAGACGGAAGAGAGATATGAGATGTTTATATTCTTCTCTTCTATCAATGAAAGCACTTTCTCCAGGGTTCCTGGTTCATCTGGAAGAAGGAACTCCAGAAGCACCACATCCTCATCCTGGAGATTAAGGTACCCAAGATTCTTCAGCTCCTGTCGTGCTTTGTCTATTTCTTCTTCCCTTCCATCCACCTCAAGAAATATAAGGTGGGAATCTACAGCCTTGTTGTAGCTGGTTCTTACAATATTCAGATTCAAGGAAGAAAATATTCTCACAGCCTTCAAAAAGGCACCGCTTTTATCTGGAACGGAAGTAATGAAGCTGGTTCTCATATCTCATAGACCTTCACCGAGCAGTTTGGCATCTTCTGTGATGCAAACTCTTCATTGGTCATATCCATAAAATAAGACTGCACCATTCTGTATATACCGTTATGGGCCACAAGGAGATAGGTATTGTCTTTGTCTTCTTTTATTTCATCGAGAAGGTTATATACTCTCTGGGCTGTCTTCAACATGGATTCCCCTCCTCCATAAGAGGAGCAGAATACTCTCTTTGCAGCCTGGAACTCCGGGTTATCTATAGGGTTCTTTCCTTCCCATACACCAAAGTTCTGTTCTTTTATCCTATTGTCCTTCTTGACTTCAAGGCCCAGGAAAGAGGCGATGATGATTGCCGTTTCATAAGCCCTGGAAAGGGGGGAAGAGATGATTTTGTCTATTTTCAATCCCTCCTCAACTATTTTCCGTCCTGTTTCCCTGGCCATTTCCCTGCCTCTATCTGTAAGCGGAATATCTGTGGAACCGCAGATTCGTCCAAGGACGTTCCATTCACTCTCTCCATGTCTTACGAAATATAACCTGCCCATTTCAAGCCTCTAAGTCTACTTTTCTTTCTTCCAATCTTTTATCAGAAGAGCAGAGCCTTTTTCAACCCTGATTTTGCTTCCGCCTTCAAGTGGCTCGTTGCTTATTCCATATTGGTAGTGGCTTTCAATCAGGGCATCACAAAGAGGATAGAGGGCGTTATCTATATAAACCCCCTGGCACTTTCCCTTCCATGCAATAAGAGAAAAATAGGCATAAGTATCTGGAACAAGGACTTCTTCCTTCTCCACTATCTCCATTTCACTCCAGTCGTCCACAAGGAGGGCCTTTCCACCGTTACGCTCAATGTAGTCCAGAAGATAGATGTTACAGAGGGTATGGTCCATTCTTCTACCTGTCATGCCAACCAGGAGAAAGTCTTCAAAACCCCTTTCCATTGCTGCCTTTACACCAGACAGGGAATCGGTATCGTCCTTTTCTTCCGGAAGGACTATTGTTTCTACTCCGTACTCTTTTCTTGGATAGGAATCGAAGTCTCCTATAATCAGATCAGGCTCTACACCAAGTCCCTCTTTATGATGGAGACCTCCGTCACAAAATACAAAGTAGTCACTATCACAAAAGAAAGATCTCACTCTTTCATATAGGGATATTTCTCCCCCGCCGACTATCACGGCTCTTTTCTTTATATTCGTCATTTGGATCAGACTCCGAGAACACTATCTATGGCTTTCAACAACATCTCTTTTTCCAGAGGTTTCTGGACGTGTCCGTCCATGCCGCACTCCACAGCCTTTATCCTATCTTCCTCAAAGGCATTGGCCGTCAAGGCAATGATGGGGACTTCAGACTTTTCGCCCTTCATTCTTCTTATTCTCTTTGTAGTTTCATAACCATCCAGGCCAGGCATAAGAAGATCCATGAATATCAAAGTATAGAAAGGATCCTTCTTTTCCACCATATCCAAGGCCTCATTACCGTCTTTCGCCCTGTCCACCACAAAGCCCAGGTCCTCCAGCATCAACATGGCTATTTCAGCATTAAGGTCATTGTCTTCCACCAACAACACAGGACTATCTTTCCACTGAGGCAAAACAATTCCCGGCTTCCTCTCTTTTTTCTTTGTTTTTTTGAAAGGAATTGTCACTTTGACGACAGTCCCCATTCCTTGGGTGCTCTTTACTTCTATACTTCCTTCCATAAGCTCCACAAGGGATTTGGTTATGCTCATGCCGATTCCATAGCCCTCGGTCTTTCCAACCCCTGGTTTGGCCTCCCTTTCGAAGGACTCGAAGATATGGGGAAGGAAAGAAGGAGACATACCTATTCCATTGTCTTCAATGACAGAGGTTACAAGGACAGTGTCCTCAGCCCTCTCCTCGATGGTATTTCTCATTACAACCCTTCCCCCCTTTTCCGTATACTTTACGCCATTGGACAGGATGTTCAAAAGAATCTCGGAGTATTTGGCCCTGTCCATAAGAAGAGTGCAGTCATTACCTTGGGTTTCATAGCCGAAGGATACTCCCTTTTTATCTGCACGTTCCTTGATTATTACATTCAAGTCATCGAATACTTCATAAATATTCTGTGGAGTCTTTTCCAACTTCACTTTTCCGCTTTCGATATGAGTCATGGAGAGTATGCCGTTCAAAAGGTTCATCAGCTGTCTGCCGGACACCTTGATATTTTTTACATATCTTCTTTCTTCTTCTCCAAGCTGACACTTCTCCAACAGGTCAGAGAAACCTATTATGGCATTCATCGGTGTCCTTATATCATGGGACATGTTCATCAGGAAGGCACTCTTACTTCTTGATGCAGATTCTGCGTCATGCAAGGCTATGGAGAGTTCCTTGTTCCTGGCTTCGTTCTCCTTCAACCTCTCATCCCTTTCCTTTGAAAGCCTCTTGTTGTATGTGATGATCACATAGTTGATGAAAAAGGTTACGACGATTACGAAGAAAAGCAGGATGACCAGTGTGCCCCATACATTCATATAAGCATTCACAAGGCTTTGGGTTACAAGAATGGAGAAGTTGTCTCCAAAGTATGATGATACTATGGAATACTCTCCGTTTACCCTTTCAAAACCCTGATATAGGCCCTTCTCCTTCCTCTCTTCAATGCCCAAGGACTCCAGTGATTCCCCCAAGAAAGAGGAGTCTGTGGCACCGATTATCAAATTGCTGGCCTTGTCCGAGACGAAGAGTTTTCTTCCTTGGGTTACAGGCATGCTTTCCACCAAAGACAACACTTCGTTTTCATTCATCTCGTAGGCAAGACGCTTGGGGGACACACCTATCTGCACCATGCCCTTATGGTCGCTGCGCCAAACCATGGCATACATCATAAGCTTGTTTTCCGCCGTATTGGGGACAATATCCTGGCAAAGGGAAAGGCTGGTGTCTGAAAGCATTGGAATAAAGAATCCCATCTGTTCCCCGCTGTATAACGAGTATCCATAATACTCAGGCCTTGTTCCTCCATAGATTACACCAGAGGAGGAAAAGAGATGTATTTCATCCACCATGAGAGTATCCGCCAAAGCCTGAAGCTTCTCAGGGTTCCTCTCATATTCTTCATCGCTTTCAACCAACAAGGCAACTGAAGAAGCCCTGATTATGAACTCGGTCTTAAGATGGGAGTTGTGCTCCTGGATGCTGTCTTTATTTCTCTCAATGACTACATAGAGTTTCTCTATGACGCTTTTTCCCGCCTCCAGGCTTGCTATGGTCCTACTATGGATCAGCATATATGCCATGACAAGGTAGAGGATGAAAAGAATGGAAAAAACCGCCAGGACAATTTTTTTGTTTCCTACGTTTTCCTTTGTTTTCCGTCCATTTCTTTTCATAGAATCCTCAATATGTCTTTATTCTATACCGACTTGTGTATTGATGACACAAAAATTACTCTACAGTTACGCTCTTGGCCAAGTTTCTCGGCTTATCTACATCAAGGCCCTTGGCCACACTGATGTAGTAGGAGAAAAGCTGTAGAGGAACTATTGCCAGGGAGGGTGTGAAGTATTTCATCGTACGAGGAATATAGACGGTGAAATCCGAAGAATCCTCCACACTATAGTGGCCATAGGTGGTGAGAGCCATGATATAAGCTCCCCTTGTCCTGCACTCAGTAAGGTTGGATATCGTCTTCTCAATAAGAGCATCGTCTGTAAGTAGTCCCACCACAAGTGTATTGTTCTCCAAAAGGGAGATGGTTCCATGCTTCAGTTCCCCTGCGGCATAAGCTTCGCTGTGGATATAGCTTATTTCCTTAAGCTTCAAGGAGCCTTCCATGGATATGGCCCAATCGATGCCTCTTCCAATGAAGAATACATCTTTGGAAGATGAGAACTTTGAGGCAAACCACTGGATCCTCTCCTTCTCGTCCAAGAGTCTCTCTATCTTCTTGGGTAGGCTCTCCAGCTCCTCTATCATCTCCTTTTCCCTTTTTTCATCCACTCTGTTCTTTGCAACGGCCAAAGCAAGGGCAAAGGTATACATTGCAGCAAGCTGGGCTGAATATGCCTTGGTTGTGGCTACAGCTATTTCAGGGCCTGCAAGGGTGTTGATGACATAGTCGCTTTCACGGGATATTGCAGAACCCACTACATTTACTAGCCCTATGGTCTTTATACCCCTTTCTTTTGTGATTCTCAGGGCTGCAAGAGTATCTGCAGTCTCCCCGGACTGGGAAATGAGGACAACGGCCTCATTGGGATCCAATATGGCCTTTCTGTATCTGTACTCGCTGGCATATTCGACAATACAGGCAATTCCTGCCTCTTCCTCAACCATGGACTTCACCGCTTCCCCCACATGGAAAGAAGAGCCGCAGGCAATGATTCTAAGGGCTGAGATGGATGAAAGGATATCATTTGTAAGGCCTGTGGAGGAGAAATCTATTCTTCCATCCTTGATATAGGTGGAGATGGTATCCTTCACAGCCTTGGGCTCTTCATGGATCTCCTTGATCATGAAGTGCTCCCAGCCGCCCTTTTCAGCGCTCTGGCTGTCCCAAGTGATCTTCGTCACTTCCTTCTTCACTTCGTCACCGTTGAGGTTATAGAAGGAAACCTCCCCTTCCTTTATCCTGGCCATTTCAAGATTGCCAAGATAGCAGACATCCCTTGAGTATTTCAGAACAGCAGGG
>JALFRH010000117.1 GCA_022785155.1 Spirochaetales bacterium | reverse complement strand
ACAATGCCATATGTAATAAAGAACGAGGAAGGAAGAGATTATCAATATGATATCTTCTCGCTGCTCTTAAAAGATAGAATCATTTTTCTCAACGGAACAATAGACGACAATATAACAGACAGCGTCATAGCCCAGTTATTGTATCTCAACAGCGTGGACAACAGTAAAGAGATATCTCTATACATAAACTCGCCTGGAGGAAGCGTCTCTTCAGGCCTCGCCATCTATGATACAATCAGATTCATAAAGGCCCCTGTCCACACTATAGCTATGGGTATTGCAGCCTCCATGGCTTCTCTTCTCCTCGCTTCCGGTGACAAGAGATCTCTTCTTCCCCATACGAAAGTAATGATCCATCAACCTCTCATTCCTGAAGGCATCGGAGGGAAAGAGACTGAGATCTCAATACTTGCCAAAGACCTTTCCCAAACAAGAAAGACAATAGCAAAGATTCTTTCCAAACATACGGGAAAGAGCCTAAAGCAAATAGAGAAAGATATTGAAAACGACAGATATATGAATGCAGAAGAAGCCATCAAGTATGGCATTGCAGATGCTATAATAGAGAGCGAAGTATAAGAGGATCGGGTGACAGTAATATACTCGAATTTCCATGACAGCGATACATACCTTCTCAGAGGAATCTGGGAAGGATTGGACGCCAGAGTGATTGAGCTCAGACTTGATGACAGATACTCGGAGGAAAGGGGGCGTCTAGATGATCCTACAATCTCTTACGATTCATCAAGGAAAGAAAGAGAGGAAATAAATAGAGCCATAGAGAGCGAAGAAGATACTCTCATAGTCTGTGGTCATGGTACAGAAGATGGTTGTTTATCACCTCATTTTGATTATACCCTTTCCTCTTCCAACAAAGATATGATCAGAGCAAAACGATTTATAGGAATTTGGTGCAATGCGTTGACCTTTGCAAAGAAGAACAATGTTTCTGGCTTCTTTTCATCAATGTTCATTACAAACACTGTTGAAGCTGATTATTTGGGGATGGGGAATGTGGGGAAAGAAAGAATCAAAGAAAGCGAGATGAAGTTCGTTAATACCCTTAACTCTCTTCTAAGAAACAATTTACCTATGAAAAAATGGAAAGAAGCCTTTACTTCTATTATCGACACTACAAATGAAGTCGAAGTTTTTAACTTTTCGTCTCTTATATACATTGAATAATAAGAAAAACTACGCATATTGTGGCTGCCGAGGAAAAAGGTAGCCAATATTCGCAACATAAGAAAAAAAGGCTATAATATAGGCATAGAGGGATTTATGTACGCTTTTTTTATTTTATTTGGACTTGTAAGCTTGTTGATTGTAAACATCATATGCGGAGTTATTTCGGAGAAAATTAATAAAGAGAAAGGGTATGACGGAGGCTTTGCCTGGGGATTCCTGTTATGCGTTCCAGGAATAGTAGTAACAGCAGTAAGACCTTATAGGCAAACAAATGAAACAAGGAATAATACTGTTATCGATGTACCTCATATCTTCTGGTGTACTGGCTGTGGATCTACTTTTTCATCAAATGATTCCAGACATACAGAATGCCCGACCTGTAAATGTAAACTAAAAGAAACAACTATTCCTCGAGAAGATTGGAGAAGACTAAGCGATGTAGAAAAACTCCAACTAAAAAAGGAGTTTGCCAATGGTAAACATATAAAAAGCAGTCTCTATAATGACAACAATAAAGAAAAAACAGATAGCAGTTCTTTTTCCAAAGCAGATGAAATAAGAAAGTTCAAAGACCTATTAGATGAAGGTGCCATCACTGAAGAAGAGTACGAAAGGGCAAAGGCAAAGCTACTCTCATAACAATATTTCATCTATTTCTTTTGTTTATCTCCTCTTTCCGTTCTATCTATTAGTAGAAGGAAAAGGCTTATGTACTACAAAATGTGTTTCAAAATTGGAGATAAATTAAAGGAAAAAGACATAGACACTATTCTATCCATCATAAAGGAAGAAGCATACGACCCTTCATTTCTCCTGGATGACAAAGGATATGTTGCATATGGAGCGGAAGACAATGAAAAGATATGCATGGTAGCATCATGCAAAAGAAGAAGTCTCGAGTTTTTCATTGATCATATAACTGATTCTCTTGAACTGAGACTGGATGAAAGCGGCATCAATGAGGTATCTCCCTTCTCCTTCTTTTCCCTTGTAGACCGTGCAGAAAGAAGCCAGCATATGCTGTATGTAGGATCCTCCGATGCTGCAACAAAAAACCTCGATGGCCTTTCCATTGAAAAAATACCAATGACCAATACCTACATGAGTCATGATCATTTTTATGTTTCATACCCTATTTCATTGGAAAAAGAGATTGAAAGAATCGAAAAAGACAGCAAGAAACGCCCTTGTTACAAACAGAACAAATCAAATTACTACCTTCTTTCCCTGAGTGATGAAAGAAGAACAGTCATGAGAAAGACTCTATTAAAGACTCTTTTTGATAATAACCGTCTCTTCTCTTCATATTACGGCTATGTAGAGATCACAAACAAAAATAATGAAGACTACCCAATTTCACTTGATATTCTCAAAAGGACAATAGAAGTAATTAAGGGCGGTGTAATAGTATTATCCTTAGAAGATGAAAACATCTTCAACAATAGAGATGATTTCGATGCTTTCTTGGATATTATGGATTCAAGAAATGAAAACCTTATCATCATTGAAAGCTCTTACTATGATGAAAAACTAGTCAAGGCTTTGACAGATGAATATAGGGATATTCCTCTAAAGCTGATTCAAGATCCAGGTTTTACAAAAGAGGAAGCAATAACAATACTGGAAAGAGAGAGAAGTATTGACTCTCTTAAAGGAGATATGAATTCTCTTATGAGAGAATCCAGTAAAAAATACTTCTCATATCAGGATTTATGTTCCATATACGACAAAGCATCCAATAATACAGATAATACTAAGGAAAAGAGTCCAATGGAAAAACTCTCAGAGCTTCCTCACGTAGAAAGAGCAAAGGATTTGATAGAATCCATCATCTCCTACTCCGCTCTCTTGGAG
>JALFRH010000232.1 GCA_022785155.1 Spirochaetales bacterium | reverse complement strand
TAATAAAGGACAGGAAGAAAAGAATGGCTTTCCTACCTGTCCAAGACCAATTGGCATATAAGTCTATAATCAGTTTTGAATCTTAGTTCCTTGTTCTCCATATACTGCGTCATAGAGATGCTCAGGATCAGTTACGATTCCAATATTTCCTGTGGTATCTACGAAGTCAACCAAAGCCTGGATTTTCGGAAGCATCGAGCCAGGAGCGAAGTGTCCTTCATTGATATACTCCCTTGCTTCATCCGTGGTAATGGAATCCAGCTTCTTTTCATTGCTCTTTCCATAGTTGAGGCAGACTTTAGGAACTGCAGTGGATATGACGAACATATCTGCGTTAAGGTCTTTGGCAAGCATTGCTGCAGCCAAGTCCTTGTCTATTACAGCTTCTTTTCCCTTCAAGAAGCCATTTTCATCCCTGACGACAGGAATACCGCCGCCACCGGCTGCAATGACGATGACTCCGTTGTCCAAGAGGCATCTGATGGTCTCCAATTCGATGATGGAAACAGGCTTGGGGGATGCAACGACTCTTCTCCAGCCTCTTCCTGCGTCTTCAACTACACTCCAGCCATCCTTTTGTTTCCGCTCCATGGCGTCTTCTTCAGACATAAATGATCCAATGGGCTTTGTAGGCTTCTGGAAGGAAGGATCATCTGCCTTCACCTCAACCTGAGTCACAACTGTGGCGATATTCTTCTTCAAGCCGTCAGCGGCCATCTGGTTGCCAAGAGCCATCTGCAGTTGGTATCCAATGGCTCCCTGGGTATCTGCAACACAAGAATCAAGTGGGACTCTGTGAAGTTGATTCTGAGCCAATTCTGCTCTTCTGAGAATATATCCTACCTGTGGTCCGTTACCATGGGCAATGACCACTCTGTTTCCTGCCTGAACCAGACGTGCAATATGCTTCGCCGTCTTATTTGCTGCATCATACTGACTCTGTACCGTTACGTGTTTGGAATCCTCGATGAGAGAGTTTCCACCAATGGCAATTACAATAAGTTTGCTTTCCATTTTGATTTCCTCACGTTAAGAGGTTAACACGATTGCAACAAATTGCAACATTTTTCTTTCAATTTGTAGAAAGCTTTGTTTCCAACAACCCTTTCGCCTATAATTATTGTCTCACCTATGTTTTTCAAGGGTATGGATTAAAGAAGGGAAAAGTAAGAATATGTGGAGAAAGGTGTAATTTTCACCCTTTTTCCACTACGCCTTCTTTCTAGTAGGAATTTTTACTATTATATTCATTGTTAGGAAACAAAGATGAACGAAACAACCAATAAAAACGAAATAAATGTAACATCAGCACCTGTTCTGGCTTTGACGGAGAGACCTCTCTTTCCTGAAACCTTTACAACTTTGATGATCGCAAGACCCGACGACATAAAGGCCATCAACTATGCCATTGAGAAAAACGGCGGCATATTCGTTGCCGTCCTTAAGGATGAAAAGGACATCCTCAGAAAGGTCGGAACCTTGGCAAAGATATCAAAGTTCATAAAGCTGCCGAACAACTGCATCCATGTATTTGTCTCCACATTGAAGAGGGTCTCCATAGATTCCATACTAACAGAACCCCTTCCAATAGTGGCCAATGTTTCAGATATAGTGGACAAGCCTGTTTCAGACAAGGTCCTTACTCCATATGTAAGAATACTTAAGGATCTTGTGACATCCCTTGCCAAGACCCAGGTATTCTCCTTTGCCACAGATGTCAATATCTCGAACTTCAATGATGCAGACGCCATCTGCTGGTATGCGGCATCTTCTCTTGTAAGCGCTCCAAAGGAATTCTTGGAGGAGATCCTTGAATCCACCGACCGCAAAAAGAGAGTCAACGATCTCACTTCCTATATTGCAGGAGAAAAAGAGATCCTTGATAAAGAAGAGCAGATCAAAGCCGACTTCATCAACAGAGTCAAAAGCAGAAACAAGGAAGCCATCCTCAGGGAACAGATCAGAATGCTTACCCAGGAGCTGAACGGAGTTTTGGGCAACTCTTCATTGTCAAATGCTCCTTCCAAGGGTGACATTTTCCAGCGTGCAGCTACAAAGGAACTGCCTATGGAGTATAGGGAGACTGTAGACAGGGAACTGCAGAAACTCATGAACCTAGACCCGATGAACGCAGAGTACATGCTTACAAAATCCTATGTGGAGACTATCCTTGATCTCCCCTTCTCTTTTGAAGACAAAGTTCCAGACTACTCCATCACAAAGGTGAAGGAACAGCTGGAAAAGGACCACTATGGAATGAAGGAAGTCAAGGAGAGGATTGTTGAATTCCTTGCCTCCAGGCTTAAGGCCCAAAGTACAAAGGGTGCCATCATATGCCTGGCAGGCCCTCCGGGAGTAGGAAAAACCAGTGTAGCTTCATCCATAGCCAAGGCTTTGGGCAAGAAGTTCTACCGTTTCAGCGTAGGCGGAATGAGGGATGAAGCGGAAATCAAGGGCCACAGAAGAACCTACATCGGGGCACTGCCTGGAAAGCTCATCCAGGCTGTAAAGAATGTAAAGACCGTGGACCCTGTAATCCTCATCGATGAAATCGATAAAATGGGTGAAAGCATCAACGGAGACCCTGCTTCAGCTCTCCTTGAAGTCTTGGACCCGGAACAGAATGTAAACTTCAGGGACCTGTATCTGGATCTTCCATACGATCTGTCAAAGGTTCTATTTATAGTTACAGCCAACGATCTCTCAAGAATTCCAAGGCCTCTCTATGACAGAATGGAGGTCATAGAGATGGAAGGATATACCCCCCTGGAGAAGATACACATTGGAAAAGAGTATCTTGTTCCAGACTTGATGAAGAAAAACGGCCTTAAGAAGAAGGAGTTCAGAATCGACGACAAATCCCTTGGTAAAGTTGCAGAGGAATATGCAAGGGAAGCAGGTGTAAGACAGTACAAGAACCAGCTTGATAAAATCATGAGGAAGGTTACCCTGAAGATTCTGGAGACACCTGAAGAAGAGATGAAGCTTCCTGTAAAGGTAAGCTCAAAGGATATCAAGGATTATCTTGGCCTTCCACTCTTTCCATCCGATGAAATCAGGGTTGCAGACACCATTGGTATGGCTATGGGTCTGGCATGGACAAGCGCCGGCGGAGATGTAATACCTGTGGAAGCCGTAGCCCTGCCTCAGAAAGGCGAAATGAAGATCACAGGTCAGCTGGGGGATGTAATGAAGGAATCCGTGTCCATCGCCTTCTCAAGAGTAAAGGAAGAAGCATATCTCAGAGGCTTGGATATTTCCTTCTTCGAAAACCACTCCATACATCTCCACTGCCCTGAAGGGGCGGTACCTAAGGATGGACCAAGTGCAGGCATAACACTCTTTACAGCCCTTTGGTCCATGTATAGGGAGACAAGCGTCAAGGAGAAGCTTGCCATGACAGGAGAACTTACCCTTACCGGAAAGGTTGAAGCCATCGGAGGCTTGAAGGAAAAGATCCTTGGTGCAAGAAGAAATGGAATAAAAGAAATCATAATTCCATTCTCTAATATCAGGGATCTGGAAAAGCTTGACGATGAGGTCAAGGGGGAAGTCGTCTTCCATCCTGTAAAGGATATCCAGGAAGTGATCAACATTGCATTCCCATCCGAAGCTTCCAAGAGACTGGACAAGGAAGAGCTGGATAAAATCGAGAAGGAAAGGAAGGAAAAAGAGAAAAAGGAAAGGGAGGAAGAGACCTTCCTCCAGGCCGAAGCCTTCGGAAAGGCGGTAAAATGGCAATAGAACTTCTTTCACCTGCAGGTAATTATGAGAAACTTGAGACTGCCTTCAACTTCGGTGCAGATGCAGCATACATGGGAATGACAGAGTTCTCATTAAGGGCAAATGCAGGAAACTTTTCCCAGGAAGAAGCTGAGAAAGTAAGACGCTTGAAGGAGAAGACAGGCAAAAAGGTATATTGTACTCTCAATATACTCTTTAAGGAGAGCCAGATGGAGAAGCTTCTCACCCTTAAGGACGAGATAGCTTCCTGGCCCTTCGACGCCTTCATCGTCTCCGATATAGGCACTGTCCCCTTCTTGAAAAAAAACTTCCCTGACAGGGCCCTGCACCTATCCACCCAGGCTTCATGCATCAACAGCGAAAGTGCAAAGATGTACAAGGACATGGGCTTTGAGAGAGTAATACTTGGGAGAGAAGCAAGCATAAGCGATATAAAGAAAATCAAGGACAAGGTCCCTGAATTGGAACTGGAAGCCTTTGTTCATGGGGCCATGTGCATGTCCTACTCAGGACGCTGTATGCTCTCTTCCTACCTTACGGGAAGAAGCGCAAACAGAGGGGACTGCTCCCATACCTGCCGTTGGAACTATAAAATGTATGCTCTTGAGGAAGAGGAGAGAAAAGGCACCTATTTCCCCATTGAAGAGAATGGAGACTATACCACCATCCTGTCTTCCAAGGACTTATGCATGATAGACCATGTAAAGGAATTGGAGGATGCAGGCCTTTCCTCCCTGAAAATCGAAGGGAGAATGAAGAGCGTCTACTATGTGGCCGTAGTCACAAGAGCCTATAGAAAGGCAATAGACGACGACAAGGACAAAGACCTCTACAAGAGAGACATCTTCGATGTATCCCACAGGGAATTCACCACAGGTTTCTTCTTCCGTGACGATCCGGTGGAATCAAGGGTTGACGACGACGTATCCCGTCCCACAAGCTATGGATATGAACGTTCATATACTTTCTTGGGGACCATAGGAAAGAAGGTAAAGGAAAACCTATGGGAAATCGACTGCAGAAACCAAATAAAGAATGGGCAGACATTGGAGTTCATAGGCCCGGATGTTCCTCTTCTTTCTGACTCCAACTTCAAGATTTTAGATGAAAACGGTTTTCCAATCTTTAAGTTGGATCACATGAAAAAGGGACTTATTGAGACAAATCTACCATTAAAGGAGGGATACATCATCAGACGTATCTCTGATCAGAAGTATTTTTCATAATTGATGACAAAGAAAATCTTATCTATTTTTATTCTATTTTTATCCCTATCCCCGCTGTTCTCCATTACAGACCAATTGAAGCAATTCGAAACCGATGGATGGTGCAGGCTGGAAAAAGTCATAAAGGACAACGAGGATAGAAGTATAGTGGATGTAGAGTACAGTTCTTACATGGAGTCGGATGTTTCCCACTTCGAGAAAGCAAGGGGAGAATACATTTATTCCAGATACCTTGCGGACAATGGTTACAAAGAAGAGGCCAAGGAACACCTGAAACAAGAGAAAACCTACCTGGATGACATGGATAAAACCAATGACATCATCTATATGATTGCAAGAATCGACTATACTTCTTCCAAGACGTATATAGATAAAGATTATCTATCTTCAGGGCTGGAAAACTCCAACCTGGTCAAGGAAGCTGTAAAGAAGTATCCGGAAGAAGCATACTTCATTATTACCAACGGCTGGAGATTGATATTTACTCCTCAAATCGCCGGAGGCTCCAACAAAAATGCCATTAAAGAAATGGAACCTCTCTTGGGAAATATAGACACACTTTCACTGTCCAATGTCTATTCCCTATATGGAGCCTTGGCTACGGCACACTTCAATAGAAAGAACTATGAGGAAAGCAGCACTTATCTATCCCTTGCCCTTGATATCTATAATGGAGAACCTGCCCTTATGGAGTTAAAGAAGGATTTGGAGAAAAAACTGAAATGAAAACCTTTCTTTCAATACTGGCCGCTATCCCACTGATATTCGGAATTTGGTGCTTTATATGTACAATGGCCAATACACTCTTTTTCCGTCGCCACCATAAAAAAGCAACGAAGCAGATTATTGAAGGGAAAAAGAAAGTCTCAGTGGTAATACCTGCAAGAAATGAAGAAGAACACCTTCCAAGGCTTTTGGATTCCCTTCTGAACCAGGATTATCCCAACTATGAAGTAATCGTAATCGACGACCAGTCTACAGATAAGACTTGGGAGATTATCCAAAGATATATGGCCAAAAGCCACAAGATCAGGGGCTTTCAGAATACAGGGGGAAAGAGACTCTCTTCATATGGAAAGATCAATGCCCTTCTGAATCTTATTCCCCATGCAGAGGGGGACATCCTTCTCTGCACAGATGCAGATACAGTCCATTTCCCCTCTTCCATATCAATTGGGGTAAGATATATGGAAGACGAAAACTTGGATATACTCTCCGGTTTTCCAAACCAAGGGACAGCTACATTCTGGGGCGGAGTCGTTACAGCATCAATGGTTTTCTCCAATGTAGTCCTTCCCCATTTCTTTCTAAACCCAATCCAGTTCATTCCTTTTTCCATAGGTATCGGACAATATGTCATGATGAGAAAGGACAGCTATGATGAGGTTGGAGGCTATGGAGCCATGCCCCAATCTGTCTGCGATGATATCGGCATAATCAAGCATTTCATGAGAAATGGAAAGAAATATGGATTCAGAAATATTTCCAAGGAAGTATCCTGCAAAATGTATGAAGACGGCATAAGCGCCTTCAAGGGCTTGGAAAGGAGTATAACAGATGTATTCCCCTCCACCCTTCTGATGGTAGGCCTATTGATACTTGCTGTAGCAGTTTTGATGTTCATTGCATATACTCCTCTCTTGTTCTTTATCTATGGTCATGAGACAAAATTGATCATCATTTCCCTTTCCGGATGGGCCTTGACCTTTATTTCCTGGGCCATAGGTGCAAGGGAAATAGGATTCGGGAAAATGGTATCCATTTCAGGTGTCCTCTCCTTTACAGCAATATCAGCCATGTATCTACATGGAATGTATAGAAAAGCCTCAGGAAAGGGCTTTGAGTGGAAGGGAAGAACTGTATGACCATGGAAGAGTCCACCAAAAGGATATAAATGTTTCATTGACACTTGCACTCTACATTTAATGTGTTATTATTTCTTCATCAGTAAATGAAATAGGAGAGATAGCCATGTCTATTCATGATGAAATTATTGCCCAGATGGAGATCTATGTAACTGAAAACAAAAAGTTTGTTGAAAAGGGCGTAAAGTCCTCCGCCACAAGAGCAAGAAAGGCTCTGGCAGAAATAGCCAAGCTTGCAAAAGCAAGAAGAGCGGAGATATCCCAAGCTAAAGAAGAATTGGAAAAAGAGTGATTATTCTTTCGTTTACTCTATGATAAGGCCCCGGTTTCCCGGGGTCTTGTTTCTTTCTCAAAGAGTCTTAAGAAGGGATATGTGTTCTGTGGATTTTGCAATCTTTTCTTCGAACTCTGCCTTCTTGCTCTTCTCCTTCTCGATGGCTTCAGGTTTTGCATGGGAAATGAAGTTCTCGTTTTCAAGCTTCTTTATGCTCTGGGCCAAATTGGCTTCAGCCTTCTTTATCTCCCCTTCAAGTCTCTTGATCTCACCCTCTACATCGATGGCGTCACGTACAAAGACAAAGGCTTCGAAGCCACTTCCATGGCAAGGGAAGGCCTTTGAAGTATCTTCACTGCCTTCTGCGTCTATGATTACGGAGGAAGCACCCATGAAAGATGTCATTATCTTCACTTCATTGTTGTAGAAGTCCACATACTTATTTGTCTTATCCGGTCTCACGACAACCTTCAGCTTCTTCTCCGGTCCGATTCCAAGTGTGCTTCTCACAGCTCTCACCACTCTTACCACTTCCTGAAGGCTATCCATGGAAGCCTCGGCAAAAGCATCCTTTTCCTTTTCATCGTATTCAGGATACTTGGCTACGATTACGTCTCCATTGTGGTTGGGAAGCTTCTGATAGATCTCTTCTGTAAGGAAGGAAAGGAATGGATGCATCAAGCGCATTGATGACTCCAGGATATCCATAAGGATGGAGACCTGCAGGTCCTTCTCTTCATCGCTTCCATGGAGAAGCTTTTCCTTACTTGCTTCAATATACCAGTCACAGAAATCATTCCAGAAGAATGAATAGACTGTCTGTGCCGCATCATTGAAGTGATACTCTTCCATAGCCTTCTTGATTGAGAGGGCTGCATCGTTGAGACGAGAATAGATCCACTTGTCCAAAGTATTGAGTCTTTCTTTTTCAACCTTTACAAGATTTCTGCCTTCAAGATTCATCAACAGGAATCTTGTTGCGTTCCAAATCTTATTGGCAAATCTTGATCCAAGCTTGAAGGAGTTCATATCGATCTGGACATCCTGGCCCTGGGCTGCAAGGAAGCAGAGGGTGAACTTCATGGCATCTGCACCATACTCGTCGATGACATCCAATGGATCGATTCCGTTTCCCAAAGACTTGGACATCTTTCTACCCTGGGTATCTCTTACAAGACCTGTGATGACAATGTCCTTGAAAGGAGCCTTTCCAAGGAATTCCTCGCTGGCCATAATCATTCTGCTGATCCAGAAGAAGATGATATCGTAGGCTGATACAAGGGTGTTTGTCTGGAAGAACTTCTCAAAGTCAGCTGTCTTTTCCGGCCAGCCGAGAGTTGAGAAAGGCCAGAGCCAGGAAGAGAACCAAGTATCAAGAACATCAGTATCCTGCTTCAGGTTGTGACTGTGGCACTTTGGACACTCTGTCACATCTTCTCTGGACACTATCATTTCACCGCAGTCTTCACAGTACCACACAGGGATTCTGTGTCCCCACCACAACTGACGGGAGATACACCAGTCCTTGATGGTTTCCATCCAATGGATATAGGTGTTTTCCCATCTCTTGGGATAGAACTGGATGTCACCCTTCTTCCATGCATCAATGGCTTTGTCCGCCATACCGCGCATCTTTACAAACCACTGCTCCGAAAGATACGGCTCCACGATGGTGTGGCATCTATAACAGTGGCCTACTTCATGGTTGTAGTCCTTTTCGCTTACGAGATAGCCCTTCTCCTTAAGCTCCTCTGCAACCATCTTTCTTGCTTCCTGAGCCGGAACCCCTCTGTATTTTTCAGGGCAGTTTTCATTCATTGTTCCATCAGGATTGAGGACATTGATGGCTTCCAGGTTGTGTCTCTTTCCACACTCCCAGTCATTAGGGTCATGGGCAGGAGTGATCTTCACCATACCTGTTCCAAAGCCAAGCTCGACAAAGGAGTCTGCAATAATAGGGATCTCCCTATCTGTAAGAGGAAGTCTAAGCTTCTTTCCGATGATATCCTTATATCTCTCGTCTTCAGGGTTTACTGCAACAGCCACGTCTCCGAACATTGTCTCAGGTCTTGTGGTTGCAACAGTGATCCACCCCGAGCCATCGGAATATGGGTATCTTACGTCATAGAGTTTTCCAGGTACGTTCTCATACTCCACTTCATCATCCGCCAAGGCTGTTCCACACTTGGGGCAGTAGTTTACAAGATATTTTCCTTTATATACCAAGCCTCTCTCATACAGGGTGACGAAAGACTCCCTTACAGCCTTTGAAAGACCTTCATCCATTGTGAATCTTTCATGGTCCCAATCGCAGGAACATCCCATTTTCTCAAGCTGGCTCTTGATGATGTTGTGGTGCTTGTCTTTTACAGCCCAAGTACGCTCCAAGAACTTCTCTCTTCCAAGATCCTGGCGTCTCAAGCCTTCCTTTGCAAGCTGTCTTTCAACGACGTTCTGTGTTGCGATACCGGCATGGTCTGTTCCAGGAACCCAAAGGGTCGGAACACCCGTCATTCTTTTATATCTGATGATTATATCCTGTAGGCTGTTATTCAAAGCATGGCCCATGTGGAGGACACCTGTGACGTTTGGAGGTGGCATGACGACAGTAAAATGTCCCTCGCCACTTCTAGGAGCAAACTCTCCCTTCTCTTTCCATTCGCTGTAGATGCGGTCCTCAAAATCTTTTGGGTTATAGGCTTTTGCCAATTCCACGGCTTTCATACGTAAAAGTCCTCCGTCGCCGTTTATGGTATCAAAAAACAGTGCTCTTAACAATGGAGAGAGTGTATCCCTCTTTTCTTTAAATTGTGATAAATTTGGGACCATGAATGAGACACAACAATATATAAGAATGACACAGGCTCCTGTGTCTTCCCTTATTCCACGTTTGGCGATACCGACCATCGTATCTATGCTTATTTCTTCCATCTACAACATGGCTGACACCTATTTCGTTTCCCAGATAGGAACCAGTGCCTCAGCCGCAGTAGGTGTTGTTTTCTCAATAATGGCAATAATCCAGGCAGTAGGTTTCACCATTGGTTTGGGAGGAGGAATCCTGGCAGCCCGTTCCCTTGGAGCCAAGGAAAAGGACAAGGCCGACACCTTGGTTTCCATCTCTTTCTTCTTCGCCATTCTATTGGGCGGAGTCCTGGCGGTCTTAGGTATTGTCTTCAACAAAAACCTGATGAAGGTCCTGGGTGCGACAGAGACCATTCTTCCCTATGCCGAAGCCTATGCCCAGTACATATTTCTTGCCTGCCCATTTATGATCGGAGCCCTTGTCATGAACAATATCCTCCGTTCCGAGGGAAAAGCTTTTTATGCAATGATAGGCATCACAACAGGTGGAGTACTCAACATCGCCTTGGATCCATTGTTCATCTTCGTATTTGGATTCGGAACTGCAGGTGCCGCCATTGCCACAGCCCTAAGCCAGTTCATCAGCTTCATTATTCTTCTCATGGCCTTTATTACAGGAAAGAGCGAAGCGGAGATATCCATAAAGAAACTTAAGAATTTCCGTATCAAAATACTTATCACCATAATTAAGACTGGACTTCCATCCCTTGCAAGACAGGGGTTGGCCAGTGTCTCAACAATTCTATTGAACTTAAGTGCCGCCCAATATGGAGACGCAGCAATTGCAGCCATGAGTATTACAGGAAGGATCACCTTCTTTATTTTCTCAGCCCTTCTGGGTTTCGGACAGGGCTTCCAGCCTGTCTGCTCCTATAACTGGGGAGCTGGCAAATATGAGAGAGTAAGGGAAGCCACAGTCTTTACAGGTAAGGTAGGGTCCATCATCATAACCATACTCTCGATCCTTACCTATATCTTCACCCCGTCCATCATCAAGGCTTTCATAAGTAACGATCCCTTGGTCCTCCAGGTGGGTACGGTGGCCTTGAGGGCACAGTGCCTTCTCCTACCCTTCTGCGGAATAAACGTAACGGCAAATATGGCCCTTCAGGGAACAAGCCATGTGGCGGCCGCCACTCTTCTCGCCCTTTGCAGACAAGGCATCTTCTTCATACCCGCCATTCTTATTCTTCCCAGATTCCTGGGTATAACAGGCGTCGAGATAGCTCAGCCAGCAGCAGATGTCCTGACTTTCTCCCTGGCTTTCTACCTTTACTTTTCATTTCTTAAAGAGTGCAGGACAAAGAGTAAAGAGAAAGCATGATGATATAGGCTATATTAATGGACCCGAAACCACGGGTCCAAGTTTTTTCATTCCCCTTTCTCTTCCAAAGGCTGGAGGCCTTTTATGGATATATCCACCTGGTAGCCTTTTCCATCCAGATACTGGAGTATTTCTTCAAGAGTATAATCATCCAGACTGTTCTTGCCAGAAGAAACAAGTCTGACGTTTTCCGTATCGGCATTGACGGAGAATGACGGAAGAATATCATTGGTCTCTTTTGCATTTGAACCAAAGAAAACAAATCCACCGGCAAAGATGAATACTGCAGCGGCTGCGGCTGTTATTGCAGCAGGTATGCTCATCTGTATCTTTCTTCTAAAGAAAGAGATCTGCTTACCTTCCCCAAAACACTTTGCATCAAGTTTCTTGAAAATGGCGTCTTTGTTCCTATTAAGTTCTTCATCAGAAAAAGTATCTTTCTGAATCCTTTCATCCAAAGACTTCATATTCTCAAGAAGATTCCTGCAGGCGGCACAGTGCTCCAGGTGTTCCTTCACCTGGGTTCTGTATGGCTCTTTCAATTCTCCATCCATATATGCGGACAGCATCTGCAGATCAATACACATCTTTATCCTCCGAGGAAAGAATCTCTTCCAGCTTTTTTCTGGCTCTATGGACTCTGACCTTAACATTAGTTTCAGAAATACCCAGAACCTTTCCTATAGCTTTATAGTCAAGACCCGAGTACTCTTTCAGCTGTATCACGCTTCTCAAGTTCTCTGGCAGAGCATTGACGGCATCTCTAACAGCCTTTCTTTCCTCTTCTTCCATGACAGCCTTGGAGGAGTCATAGTAGTTTGCGGTTTCACCCGGCATCTTTTTGACCTTATCCACAAGCTGTATCTCTCTCTTGTTCCTTCGAACATTATTGAGAGCCAGATTCTTGGAAACTCTCAACAGCCAATACTTGGCATCATCCATGGTCGGGAAGGAAAGATTCTTAACATAAAAACGTTCGAATGATTCCTGGACCAAGTCTTCTGCAATTTCCTGATTGTAGACAATGTGCATCACCACCTGCATCAAAAGTGTGTAATTCGCATCGTATACTTTCCTGAAATCTTCCCGGTTGGTACTTTTGATTTCCATCTTATTAACAAATTTCCTATCTAATGGTTACACTATTTTTTGAAGAATTGGTCCCTGAGGGGTATCTTTCACGATATATCCCCTTTCTTCCAACTCTTTTCTTATTTCATCGGCTCTCTGATAGTTCTTTTCAGCCTTAGCCTGTTTTCTCTCTTCAACAAGCTTCCACTCCTCTTCTCCACCTACCTTTTCTTCCTTCTTGGCCTCGACTTTATCCAGGTCCAAACCAAGTACTTTATCCATGGAGTAAAGAAGAGAAAGCTTTTCTCCTTCGGGAATGGAGTTGTCTTTCAGCATCTTCCACATTACAGCCAAGGCCTCAGGGCATCTGAGGTCGTTGAAAAGCGCGGCAAAGAAAGAATCCTTGTAACTCTCTGCCTTTTCAGAGATTGTGGATTCCGGCTTTGCCTTTGCCTTTAACTCAGCCACCATTGAGTTCAGCCTCTCCCTTGCGCTCTTTGCATGGTCCAAAGCCTCGTAGGAGAACTTAAGCTGAGTACGATAATGGCCGCCTAGACAGAAATATCTGTAATCCAGAGCATTGTAGCCATGACCTACCAATACAGGTAGAGTCAGGAACTCTCCTGAGGATTTACTCATCTTACCCTTATCGTTGAGAAGGAATTCTCCATGGCACCAGTAGTTGACCCACTTATGGCCGGTGGCGGCTTCACTCTGAGCAATTTCATTGGTGTGGTGGACAGGAATTGCATCTATGCCACCGCAATGGATATCAAAGGTTTCACCAAGATATTTCATGCTCATGGCGGAGCATTCGATATGCCAGCCAGGATATCCTCTTCCCCATGGGGAGTCCCACATCATAGCCTGCTCGCCGAACTTGCTGTTGGTGAACCATAGTACGAAGTCCTGAGGATTACGCTTGTTGCCATCCACTGCAATACGTGCACCGCTGAGCTTATCTTCCTGTTTCTGGCCTGCAAGTTTTCCATAGTCGTCGATGGTATCTATTGAGAAATAGACATTTCCTCCGGCAGTATATGTATGGCCCTTCTCTTCCAGTCTCTTGATGAGGGCGATCATATCCTGTATGTGGTCGGTAGCCTTGCACACTACATTGGGTCTCTTGATATTCAAAGCTTTTTCATCTGCAAAAAAAGCGTCTGTATAGAATGCTGCAATATCCCATACGCTCTTTCCAGTCTCTCTACTTCTCTTGCCCAATTTGTCTTCGCCATCGTCTCCATCACCTGTAAGATGTCCCACATCAGTGATGTTCATGACATGTTTTACTCTATATCCAGCCTCTTCCAAGGTGCGGTGAAGTATATCTTCAAAAATATAAGTCCTTAAGTTACCGATATGGGCATAGTTGTAGACTGTAGGACCACAACAGTACATTCCGACCTTTCCTTCTTCAATCGGTACGAACTCCTCAACTTTGCGATCCATTGTGTTATACAGCTTCATGCTTAATCTCCTTTGTGCCAAAGGCACTTTCTGTAAGTATAATAGATTTATGCCCATGATTAAAGAAGATTGGCTGCCATAAAAATTTCATAGAACCCGTTTTACACACAAAATATACATTCCTGGGCCAAGAATTGAACTCGCATATGCCTTCAAGTGTATTTCCTTTTTTTCGTTCCATTTATAGTCATATGGGGACGGGAAAACTGTCCTTCATGGTCTTGGAGGACTGGTTTGATCCTTTATTTCTATTCTCCCCTTTACACTACTCTTTCCTCCACTGTCGACGGTAATCTCCACTTCATTCTCCTCCAACACGACTTTCGTCTCCAGTTTATCCTGTCCTATGGAGAAGGAAGAAGAATCGAAACTACAGGAAACGGTGACGCCGCTTTTTTTCGATATCTTCACTTTCCAGAAAGAATGGGAAAGAGAAAGGGAGGCGTCCACATCTTCCTTTCCATTTTTAAAGCTTCGTTTTAAAGCCCCTTCAATCCTTACGTTCCCTATTGTCATTCCTCCTTCTGATATAAATTCCAGGGACCCATAGGAGTAAGAATAAATGGGAGGAGGAGAGAGAAAGAGGGAGAAGGTAACTTCTGCAGTCTCTTTATGTAGTGATAGCTGCAGGCTCGTCTCCCAATCATTTGTACTCTTCAGTAACCTCTGGAGTCTCCCATACCCCATCTCTATTTTCAATATGCCCAAATCCATACTGCCCTTCACCATGGAGGAGAAATAAAGGGTATCTGTAAAGGATAGGAAGGAGGAGAAGGAAAACATATCCTTCTTTCCCTCAAGGCCCAGGTAGATTACATTTACGTCCACTCTGTCCACCAATCTCTTTTGAATGTTTTTGTCTTCCTCTTTTGAAAATGAATATAGGAAAGCCCTTATATTCCTCCCCTCATACCCAAAGCCAAAACCATTACGCTCTCCATAAATAAAAGAAAGCCAGCTCTCCTTCCCCCTTATTGTGGAACCGAATAGACTTGTTGTCTTGGAGGGAAGGCCATAGTACAGCCCATGGGAATAAGAGTAATGGGGATCGTCAATCTTCTTGATGTCACCACCTGTGTCCACGCCGCCGAAGGAAAAGTATGGGCTGTTTATCCTCATACCCCATCTATTTACTCCAACCTTTCCTCTATCTCCCTCGACCCCTATACTTCCAGTGTCAAAGACAATGGAATAAGAGTGGAGCAAAAATGAGAGAAAAACTGAAAAACCTACAATCAATATAATTCGCTTCATACATATATAACGCAATTTCAGTTACATTTATCCATTTTTCATTTATTTACATTTATTGAGGTGGAGGTTTTCTTCTTTCTGATATATCATTCACTCATAAAACGAATAACATATTCAGGAGATATCAATGGTAATCTTAACCTTGAACTGCGGAAGTTCCTCCGCAAAATATCAGGTCTATGATTGGGACAACAAGGATGTCCTTACAGTCGGTGTGGTAGAACGCATCGGCCAGGAATACTCGACTATCGAACAGAAGTCTCGTGGCAAAGAGGAGTTCAATGACAAGTTCGTTTCTCCCACCCATGCCGAAGCCATCGATTACATTCTCAAGATGCTCCAGGATCCTACATACGGCTGTATCAAGGATCTTTCTGAAATCGGTGCTGTAGGACACAGAGTTCTCCACGGCGGTGAGATGTTCAAGAAGTCTACACTTGTAACAGATGAAGTCATAGAGCAGCTCAAGACCCTTATTCCACTAGGACCACTCCACATGCCAGGCAACATCATGGGCATCGAATGTGCAAGAAAGCTTATGCCAAATGTTCCACAGGCAATCGTTCTCGATACAGCTTGGCACCAGACAATGCCTAGGGAAGCTTTTATGTATGCCGTTCCTTATGAGTGGTATGAAAAGTACAACGTACGCCGCTATGGTTTCCACGGAACAAGCCACCTGTACTGCGCAAAGAGAGCTGCAGTTCTCCTTGGAAAGGAAAACAAAGATACAAACGTAATCATCCTCCATATCGGAAACGGTGCTTCCGCTTGTGCTGTAAAGAATGGTGTATGTATCGACACTACAATGGGTCTCACTCCACTTGAAGGTCTTGTTATGGGAACAAGAAGCGGAGACATCGATCCAGCTGTCATCCCATATATCTGTGAGAATGCAGGTTACTCTGTAAAAGAAATGGACACTATCCTCAACAAGAAGTCCGGTCTTGTAGGCCTCTGCGGAAAGAGCGATAGAAGAGACGTTTCCATTATGGCTGAAAATGGCGATGAAAAGGCTCAGCTCTGCGTAGACCTTGAGTGCCACAGAATCAAGAAGTACATCGGTGCATATGCTGCACTTCTCGGAAGGGTCGACGCCATTGTCTTCACTGCAGGTGTAGGTGAAATGGGTGAGAACATCAGACTTGGATCCTGTCAGGGACTGGAAGGACTTGAAATCAAGATCGATCCAGAGAAGAACGACCTTTCACACTGCAGAAACGCTGAAACTGTAATCAGCGCAGATGATTCACCTGTAAAGATCTTCGTCATCCCGACAGATGAAGAGCTTGTAATCACTGAAGACGCTTATGCCCTCATGAAGGGAACATATGATGTCCATACAAACTTCCACTACTCTTTCGAAGATCCTAACTACGTAAATAAGGCTAGAGAGAGAGGTCTTGTAAAGAACCTTGAGAAGAAGCCCGGCCTCAAGAATATCATCGCTGTTCCTCCAAAGAAGAACTGACGTATAGGTATGGGGAGGTTTGTCCTCCCCTTTTTCATTTCTTCAATTTAATATAATACCAAATATTTCATTCTTATATAGGAATGTTATTTTAAATCATAAATTCAAAATTCAAAATATCCCTTGTTTTTCTGTTTAATATGTATGGATCAAATGAAACTAAAGAAAGAACTGAGAGAAAAACTGGGAATAACATATCTTCTTCCCCATCAGGAACTGGTGGTGACCCATATAGCAATGAATGAAGAAAACAAGAAGGAGACGAGACTCCTGGCTGTCCTTCCTACAGGAAGCGGTAAATCCATCTGCTTCATGGCGCCTCTCATTTTTATCAAAGGAATTGTAATATGCATTTACCCACTTCTTTCCTTGATGGCAGACCAAGAGAAGAGGATGAAAGGGATGAACATACCGACGCTCACCCTAAAGGGTGGTATGGCCAGAGAAGAAAGGGAGAGAAAGATCGAGGCCTTGATCAATGGCGAATACAAGGTCTTGATAACAAACATGGAGATGCTCCTATATTTAATGAGTAAACCTGAATACAAGGAGTTATGGGAAAAGACATCCACAGTAGTCATAGATGAAGTCCATACCACAGTAAGCTGGGGAGATACTTTTCGTCCCAGTTACAAAGAACTGCCATCCTTGTTGTCCCTTATAAAGCCCCGCCACATTCTTGCCTTTACCGCCACCATGGAAGATAAAATCTACCCCACCATAGTCCAACGTGTCTTTCTTGGATCCACACCCTATGTCGTCAAAGCTTCCAGTGACAGGAACAATATCTATTACCACTCCATACACTCTTTGAAGATTGAAGACGATCTAGTACAGATTCTAAGAAAAAAGGAATACAGGCCTGCTGTGATTTTCTGTAGAAGTCGGGAAGACACGGAGAGAGTGGCATTCTTTCTTACTTCCAAAGCCATCAGGTGTCTTTTCTACCATGCAGGATTGGACAAGGAAAAGAGAAAACAGATAGAGGAAGAATTTTTTCTTTCCAATGACGGCGTGCTGGCAGCCACCACGGCCTATGGAATGGGGGTTGATAAAAAGAATATAAGAAGCGTAATCCACATTTATCTTCCCCAGAAAGCCGACGAGTTTCTTCAGGAGGCAGGAAGAGCTGGAAGAGACGGAGAGGAGGCCCACTCTTTTGTGCTGTGGAAACAAAGGGAAGAAGGGAAACTGAAGAGTGTATTTTCTTCAGGAGAATGTATAAGGAATGCCCTATTGAAAATAATGGGTGAAGAGACGGAGCATGACGAGTGCGGCCGCTGCTCGGCATGTGTCTCTGACAACTTCGTTCCTTCAGGAGAAATAGCCATACTCAAGGAAATGAACAGGCACTTATTGAGAAGAAGGAAAAGTGTAATCAAGAGACTCATAAGAAAAAGCCTTTTCAATCCTTTTCCAAAACTGCATAAATGGACAGTGAAGGAAGTCGAGGAAAGCCTTAGGGAATTGGAAGCTTCTGGATATATCAATACAAAACTAAGATTCCTTGTACTAAGTAAAATGGGAAAGAAAAGGCTTTTACAACTTCAATCTTAAAATTAGAATATAGGTATGATTTCAACTCTAAGACAAAAATATACTGCTCTTTACGGTAAGAGCGTAAACGTGGAAGAAATGGATAATAGATTCCTCTCATTGGTAGAGGCTCATAAGGCTTTGTTCGGTAAAGACAAACCTATGATTTTCTCAGCTGCTGGTAGAACCGAGATAGCAGGAAACCATACAGACCATAACCTTGGCCTTGTCATCGGCGCTGCAATCAATCTGGATACAATCGCCGCAGCATCCAGAAGGGATGACACTGTCATCAACTTCTATAGTGAAGGCTTCCCCAAGTGTTCCATAGATTTCTCGGATGATGAAATCAAGAAGGATGAAATAAATACCACTGCATCCCTTCTCAGAGGAATCGCCAAAGCTTTCAAGGATAGAGGTTTTGAGATCAAGGGCTGGGATGCAAACGTAACATCCAGGGTCCTGAGAGGTTCAGGTCTCAGTTCATCCGCCTCAGTGGAAGTATTGATAGCGGAGATATTCAATGCCCTTTATGCAGAGGATGCCCTCTCCCCTGTGGAGCTGGCCAAGATCGGCCAATATGCAGAGAATGTATACTTTGGTAAGCCATCAGGTCTACTGGACCAGCTTTCCTGTGCCTATGGCGGAATAATCGGAATAGACTTTGAGGACAAAACCGAACCAAAGGTAGAGGCCCTCTCCTTTGATTTCTCCGATTATGATTTGGAGATGGTCATTACAGATACCAGAGGCTGCCATGCAGATTTGACTGACGAATATGCTGCAGTACCTCCTGAAATGAGACAGATCGCCCATTTCTATGGAAAAGAAAACCTAAGGGAAGTGGACTTCGACGCCTTCATCAAAGACCTCTCTGCCATCAGGGAAAGAGTAAAAAATGACAGGGCGATACTTCGTGCTTATCATTTTTTCAAGGAAAATGAGAGGGTCAGGTACATGCTCAATGACCTGAAACAGGGAGATATAGATACTTTCCTTTATAACGTAACTGAAAGCGGGAACTCTTCCTTCAGATTCCTTCAGAATGTATATCCTTCATCCTGCCCCAAGGAGCAGGGAGTATCCTTGGCAATCGCTTTAAGCGAAGAGATCTTGGATGGCGAAGGTGCCGTAAGGGTACATGGAGGTGGATTTGCAGGAACAATACAGGCCTATGTTCCCAAGAGGCTTATATCCAGATATGTAGAGGGCATGGAGAATCTCTTCGGAAAGGGATGCACAACAATAATCTCTATAAGAAGCCTACCTGTAGCAAGAATCTACTGATTGAAATATTAATCAAGGGCAGCCGGATCATCCAACTGCCCTTATTTTTTATTGCTTATACTGGGAAGCGACAAGCATTTTATCGAAAAGCTCTTTTGCTTTATCTCTATTGAGATTTACCAAAGGATCCGATAGGAATGCTGAGAACAATAGCTTCTCATCATTGTTCCATATGGCCTCCAGTGTCATATCCTGTATATCAGATACTCGTCTCACCATATTCTGAACAGCCAATGGAGGTTCTTTGGATACTATAGGACGAATTGAGTTTTCACTTATGAAGCCATTGGATTCAACGATCCTTCCCTTTGGAAGATATGTAATCTGACCTTCGTTTGGAACGTTGATATTGGTGTAAAGAGTCCTGTCTCCCATAAGGGATCTCATTATATCCACACCCTCTTCATCTGAAAGCTTGGCCTTCAACTCCTCATCGTCGTAAACCTTGGCCTTCTTTCTCTTATCTTCCTCAACTCTCCATTTATAAGGAGTCCTTACTACTCCATATCTCCAGAAATCCTCGTCTGAATTAAGATAGAAAGGCACAAATTCAGATAGGTGTCTGTCTCCTGCAGCACCGAGGGCACCGAAGTCCCTGAGAAGGGAAAGGGCGACAATGTGGTCGCAGTCAAACCACTTCTCTTCCTCAACCCTCTTCTTTGCAACCTCTGTAAGATCCTTATATGTATTTGGATCTTCACTCAAGGCCTTAAGTCTCGGCATAAGATCGATACCACGCCAGGAAGCGCCTGTAACCCAAGTGAAGTGATTCACACCTGTAATATCAACCTTGATTTCTCTTCTGTCTGGAACAGGAACATCAAACCACTGGGCCACTTTTTCTGCAATGAATGTTTCAGTATGGAATACTTCATGGCAGCATCCCAAAGCCTTGATTCCAGGGAAGGCCTTGTAAAGGGCCGCAGTACAGAGAGTCATAGGGTTTGTATAATTTATTACCCAAGCATCAGGGCATACCTTCTTTATTGTCCTGGCAAACTCAAAGAAGAATGGCAGTGCCCTACGGGCCCTCATGATTCCTCCCGGACCAGTGGTATCTCCGACACTCTCCAATATTCCATATTCCTCAGGAAGCAGAAGATCTCCCTTTCTGCACTCAATGTTACCCGGCTCAATTGATATGATCACCAAATCTACGCCTTGAAGAGCTTTTTCAAGGTTATCTTCAGCAATAAACTTAAATCTACCGACACTATCGTTGACACGGAAAGTCTGCTCTCCCACGGCAACGTTGTTCATTGCCGCCTTATGGTCTATATCATACAGGACTACAGTTCCGTTGGTCATTTTGTTATATGCCAAATCCTTGAAGAACTGTATTGCCCAAAGCCTACTTCCTCCTCCGATAATGCACATTCGTGTTTCTTTCATATGGCATCCTCCTTTGTATCATTTTAGTGCAGTAGAAAGAAAAACATAGTGAGTATATTTTTTGTATCATTTTTTGCACTGTAGAAAAAATTCTTCTTGCTCCAAAACATCTATGAATTTATTCTCAAGCCATGATTATTGATGCCCATGCCCATATATTTTCAACGCTCTCTGGTTTCGGAGCAGATGGAGAACTGAAGCCCCTTTCCAAGGGGAAGGCCATTTGGAGCAACGGTGAAGTGATTCAGTTGCTTCCTGAAGAATATGAAAAGACAGAGTTCCCCCTCTCTTCCCTTTTCTCCGTAATGGACAGCCATTTCATAGATAAGGCGGTCCTGTTGCAGGGAGGCTTTCTAGGCTTCGACAACTACGGTGTCATTGAAGCTGTAAAGAAGAACAAAGATAGATTGAGAGGAGCCCTTACGATGGATCCATTCTGCAGGAATAGCGATAAAATACTTGGTTATCTGCTTTCTTTGGATATCGACGCCTTTAAATTCGAAGTATCCACAGGCTGCGGCCTCATGGGTATACATCCTACATTCCCACTGGATGGAGAACTTATGTATTCCATATATAAAAGGCTATATGGAAAGATAAGGACAGTGGCCTTCGACCTGGGTTCTCCAGGAGACGAAAGCCATCAGGTGGATGCAATAAAGAGGATTGCACAGGATTTCCCATCCATGAACATAGTAGTATGTCATCTCTCTTCCCCAAGAAGAAATCAGGATGAAAACATCAAAAGGGAACTGGAGACATTGAAAAGAGACAATATCTTCTTCGATACCGCCGCCCTTTTCTGGAAAACAAGAGTAGAGGAGTATCCCTTTGAAACAGCAAGAAGATATCTCCAGTATGCAAGAGATATAGTGGGGGCTGAACACTTGATGTGGGGAAGCGATATGCCAAGCACCTTGGTTCAGGTTCCCCTTTCAAGACAGCTTGATTACTCAAAGGGAGTATTTACCCACAAAGAAGAAGAATGGTATTTCCATAAAACAGCAGAAAAAGTCTACTTCTGATGTTTGGGAATAAGAATCACAGCCCTTGTACCTACACCTGGTGTGCTGTTGATCAACAGTGAACCTTGGATCATGGTCTGCAGTCTCATTCTTGTGTTTCTTATGCCTACGTGTTTATTGGACATTTTCTTTCCAGTATCGAAACCTACACCGTTGTCCTCGCAGACCACCATAAAGAAGTCCGAGTCTTCTGTAGTCCTTATTTTTATCCATCCGCTCTCTTCTTTGGGAGATATTCCATGTTTTACAGAGTTCTCCACCAAAATCTGCAAAGAGAGGGCGGGAAGAATAAAGTCCACTGTTTTTATGTCATATTCGATGTTGATATGATCCTGGAATCTTAGCTTCTCTATATACAGATAGTTCTCTACGTGATGCAGTTCCTCTGTAAAACTGACGCAGCCTGCAAGTTCCAGACTGGTCATGTTTTCCCTCAGATAGTCTGCAAAATGATCGACAGCCTCCACGGCAGTATCTGGATCTTTTGTAATAAGGGATCTGATGATATTGAGGGTATTGAAAAGAAAGTGTGGCTTGATCTGGCTCAGCATCACTTTTATCTTCTCCCCTTCCAACTCGGCCTTTGCAGCCTCTTTCTCAGCTTCTATGTCTATGATCCTCTCTTTTTGGACATTGAGATATATCATAAGGACACCTAGGAAAGAGAAGGCAGGAGCCAGGTACATACCGAATAATATCTGTTCCGACACCAGGCCCAAGATAGGGAGGGCAATGAAACCGAAGAGGTAGGTGATATACTTTTTGTGCTTTTCATCATCGGTCTGACGATAGTCTATGATCATAAGGATTGAAAACCAGACCATATATGTGGCGGAAAACAACATATTGATCCAATATAACTTACCTCTGGTGTATATTCCTCCGATATATGAAAAGTAGATTCCTGTGAAAAAGTTTATTATGAGACAAATGAAAGAACAGAGTGTCGGGAAGATGGAGGACACGAAGAAAGCCTTTCTTCTACTCTTGGTTTTACTTACAGAAATAAAGGAATATGCATATATGAGCCAAATCCACCAAGACAGGCTGGGAAATAGATAGTTGCAGAAGCCTGCGAAGGATCCTATGAAGACTCCTAAGGTTGTGTCTACATCCATACAGAACCATGAAATAAGATCTGTAAATGTAACGAATAACAAAGATAAAACCAGCAGGTTGAATAGAGGTTGCCCTACATCTTTATTGTTCCTGGAAGAATTAGATAAAATGATCATTTCACCGATAATGGCGATAAGATCTATGGAAACCAACATCAACACATTTGAAAGCATATTTTGATACTAGCACATGCCAACTGAAACAAAAAGTCAATTAATATGATTCCTATAAGAAAATAATTCATCTTGGTAAAGATATTGATTTATTCTCCTTTCCTTTACTAGAATCCCTATTGCTATGGGTAAAGTCCAAGAAGTCTCAAATGGTATAACTGAAGGTGTAATCTGGAAACAGATTCTTATATTCTTCTTCCCGATTTTTTTCGGGACACTTTTTATGACTCTCTATAACACAGTGGATGCAGTGATCGTGGGGCAGTTTCTTGGAAAAGAAGCCCTGGCTGCAGTCTCTGGAGGTACAAGCACCCTTACAAACCTCATCATCGGCTTCTTCAATGGCATGGCAAGCGGAGCCACTGTGGTCATAAGCCAGTTCTATGGTGCCAAGGATGAAGACAAAGTAAAGAAAAGCCTCCATACAGCCATTGCTCTTTCCCTTCTTTTTGGAGTTGTCATATCTGTATTCGGCTTTATACTCACAAAGCCTTTGTTGAGGATAATGGACACTCCTGATGATATCTTTCCTCTGGCCACCACCTATCTTCATATATACTTTCTAGGCTCCATGGGATTGATCATGTTCAACATGACTTCAGGAGTCTTAAGGGCCTTCGGTGATTCAAAGCATCCCCTTTGGTTTCTTATTATCGGAGCCTTGTTGAACATCGCACTGGATATTCTCTTCATAGCTGTATTCAGGCGCGGCGTCAGAGGGGCTGCAGAGGCTACAGTCCTCAGCCAATTTACAGCGGCTTTTGCCACCCTCATCTTCTTGGGGACAAGAAAGGGCCTCCAGAAAATGGAAGTAAGCAAGATGGCTTCAATGGACAGGATAATACTGAAAAAGATGTTGGCCATCGGACTACCTGGAGGCATCCAATCAGTAATGTACAATATATCCAATATGATCATCCAAACCAATGTAAACTCTTTCGGCACCGACACCGCTGCCGCTTGGGCTGCATATAACAAGTTGGACGCTGTATTCTGGATGATAGTAAATGCCTTCGGAGTATCCATCACCACATTTGTAGGCCAAAACTATGGAGCAGGCAAAATCAGAAGAGCCAAGAAAGGAGTATTGGAGTGCCTTGGCATCACCATCGTCTCATCCCTCTTTCTGGCCATGCTATATATTAAATTCGGAAAGTATGGTTTCATGCTCTTCTCTTCGGACGAAAACGTAATGGAAATAGGAATGAGGATTCTATTGACCATCGCTCCTGTTTTCATAATCTATGTACCCATAGAAGTATTCTCGGGAGCCCTCAGAGGGGTGGGAAAGACCTTCGTACCTACCCTTTTCACTGTATTCGGAATATGTGGCGTGAGAATAATATGGCTTTCTACACCATTTGCAAGGGCTTCAATAGAAAGAGTAATGCTCTCATATGCCATTTCCTGGTCATTGGTCACATTACTCTTTTTCATCTATTATTTCACAACCGATGTCTATGGAGAGAGGAATCAGAACAATTCCTTGTAATTTCTTCCTATCTCTTTGGCATAACTTGGCTTCTGGATTATTTCCCAAAGGTTCTTTGGAATTGGTACAGTAGTACCGATCAAAGGTTCCACAATGGTATCGAACTTGGCAGGATGGGCTGTAGAGACGACCATAGTCGGTGAAGTGCTGAAATAATCCCTTCTCACCCTTTCTCCACAAGCTGTATGAGGACAAATGATATATTTGTCTTCATCATATACTTCCTTTATGGTTCTCTGTATTTCGCTGTCGCTGACGCTCATGGCACTTACAGAAGCAGAGAAGTCTTCGAAGGTAGGGAACATATCAAAGAGTCTCTCCATATTCGAAGGTGCTCCGACATCCATGGCATTGGCCAAAGTCTTTACACTTGCCCTTGGCTTATACTCTCCGCTTTCCAGGTAATCAGGAATCGTTCTGTTGGCATTTGTGGCCATTACAATTCTCTCAATCGGATAACCCATGGCCTTGGCCCAGAAACAGCCTGTAACATTTCCTACATTTCCAGATGGCACGATGATTACTGGTTTCTCTCCATAAAGGGCATAATACATCTCACTGGCATAAGCATAGTAAGCCATCTGAGGCAACAGACGACCGATATTGATGGAGTTTGAAGAACTGAGGCCTTCTGTTATGGATTTGTCCATGAAAGCTTCCTTGACCATTTTCTGACAGTCATCGAAGTTTCCATCCACTTCATAGCTCTCGATGTTATCGCCCCAGGTAGTAAGCTGGGCCCTCTGTCTTTCAGCCACCCTTCCCTTTGGGAAGAGCACTTTTGCCTTCAGGTTCTTTCTTCTCCAGAAAGCAGCTGCGACAGCTCCGCCTGTATCGCCGCTTGTGGCGACAAGGATTGTCTTTTCTTCTCCTCTTCTCTCAAGAAGCTTCTCCATGGAGAAAGCAAGGAATCTGGCACCGAAGTCCTTAAAGGCGCTTGTAGGGCCGTAGATCAATTCCAAAAGCACCTTGTTGCCTCCAAGGTTCTTCATAGGAACCGGGAAATTAAATGCATCCTGGCAAATCTGGAGAAGATCGCCTTCCAGTTCATCACCTTCGAAAAATGGTTTTATCGCCTGATACATTGCGTAGGATACACCTTCTTTAAGTGTGAAATCACTTGGACGCTGAGGCATAGTTGACGGAACATACAAGCCTCCATCCGGTGCCAATCCCTTCAACAGGGCTTCGCTGACGCTGCAAGATGGGCCATTCTTATCTCTTGTTGAAACGAATCTGACCATATTTTCCTCCTAGATTCTGCTTCCGAGGTATGCACTTAACCTCAATATATCTGCAAATATTCCAGCTGCCGTGACCTCTGGTCCTGCTCCAGGTCCTTGGACAACCAAAGGCTGGTTATGATATCTGGCTGTAGTAAACTCGATGACATTATCAGTTCCCTTAGCCTGACTGAAAGGATGATCGAGGGGGAAGGATGAAAGGGAAACAGAGCACTTTCCTCCGTCTACCGTACCGACGTATCTTAGTTTCATGCCCTTCTTTTCCGCTTCTTTATAAAGAGAAAGCATCTCGTCATCCATTTCACTCATTCTTTCCAGGAACTCTTCCTTGGATACATCTCTGAGATCAGCAGGAACAAGGTTTCTGATATCGAGGTCTTCAACTTCCGCCTTATATCCCAACTCTCTTGCAAGAATGACAGTCTTTCTCGCTACGTCCATTCCTGAGAGGTCGTCTCTAGGATCAGGCTCTGTAAAGCCCATATCCTTTGCCTTCTTTACAAGATGTGAGAAAGGAACTGTTCCGTCATAGTTACTGAAGAGCCAGGCAAGAGTACCTGAAACCATACCCTCAACCTTCTCTATGATATCGCCTGTCTCCCTCAGGTCCTTGAGGGTTGTTATAATAGGAAGTCCTGCACCGACTGTCGTTTCATACAGGAACTTCTTTCCTGTCCTAAGGGAAGTTTCGTAGAGGCTTTCATAGTAGTCGTATGGGCCGCTGGATGCCTTCTTGTTTGGCGTTATTACATGGAAACCTTCCTCAATAAAGGATTTATACTGCATTGCCCTTTCTTTGCTTGCAGTAGCATCCACAAGAACCCAATGAGGATAATATGAAGCCTTGATGTGAGAAAGGAATATCTCTTCATTGTAAGGGATGGCATACTGATCCATCTGTTCCCTCCAAGAGCTGAGATCTATGCCTTCTTCACTGATCAGCATTTTCTTGCTTGTTGCAATTCCTCTCACTCTAATATCAAGGTCAAACTCCCTCTTTAACCTCTCCCTTTCCCTTCCGATCTGATCAAGCAAGGTTCCTCCGATGTTTCCTGGGCCGAACAAACCTAAGGAAAGTGTCTGCTGGGACATGAAGAATACTGTATGGAGTGCTCTTTCGGCTTTTACGGCATCACGGCTGGAGATGACGGCGCTGATGTTTCTTTCACTTGAACCCTGGGCAATGGCTCTGACGTTTACGCCAGCTCTGGCAAGGGATGAGAAGAGCTTACCTGCGACACCGATGCGTCCTGGCATGGATTCACCGACAACAGCAAGAATGGAGAGATTATCTTCCATATCGATGGAAGAAATCTGGTGGAGGGATATTTCCCTCTTGAACTCTTTCTCAAGAGTGTTTTTCGCATTCTGAGCCTGAGGTGTAGGAACAGCGAAACAGATTGAGTATTCGCTTGATGCCTGGGATATGAAGATTACGCTTATGCCTTCGTTTCTAAGTGCGCCGAAGAGACGGGAAGATACACCAGGAACACCAGACATACCTGAGCCTTCCACGTTGATTAACGATATGTTCTTTACTACAGAGAAAGCCTTGACTCCATCTTTACTGGATTTCTTTCCTTCCCTTGTAACCAAAGTCCCCTCTTCTTCCGGGTCTCCCCAATATCTGAGGGATAATGGTACTCCTGCCTCTTCTGCTGGAATAAAGGAATGGGGATGGACTACAGGAGCACCGAAGAATGAAAGCTCCGTGGCCTCCGCATATGTCATATCTTTAATCAGGTGGGCATTGGGAACGTCCTTCTTGCTGGCTGAATACAACAGGCTCCTTTGGTTCCAATATGTAAGGGGGGCTGAAAGTTGGGCTGCAACAAGGGCGGAGGAATACTCACCCCAGCCTTCATCCGTTCTCTCTTTTCCAGCTGCATCCCTGTCATCTACACAGTAGACAAGCTCACCGGAAATGAAGACAGCCCTGCTCTGGAAGGAAGGATTATGATCGGAGAGAAGTTTATTCAATTCTTTGGATTCTACGCTCTCTCCTCTCTGCAAAAAATAAGATGAAACAATCTTTTCAAGGAAAAGGGATGTCATGGTCTCCAGGTGGTCTGAAGCGGCTCCAGACTTATCTTCAAGAATCCAGACGGCCTTGAGGATATCTTTGATGGATTCAAAGCTTTGGGTAATATACTCGGAGACTGCCTTTTTATCTTCTTCTTTCAATGTAGCAGCCACCAGCTCAAGCCAAGCCGTCCTCTTCTGATCGAGCATATTCCAAATGCCGTCATTCTTGTTTTCCGCTGCATCCAATAGTCTGTAGAAACTGAGATCGGGATCTCTTGTTGGAGGAAGAACATAAACCTGTACGTCTTCTTTTTCTTTTTTGTGGATATTGTATAGCTTCTCTATTCCTTTCCAGGTTGAAACCATTGATCCTTCGAGAGCGTGTACCCTAATACTTTTCACTGTTTTGTTCCCTTAAAAAAAGATTTAAAAAAAGAGCCCCCACTCAAGAAGGAGCTCCTCATCTCACCAAACTAGTCACCAGGCGAAATCAAACAACCTTCTGCACTTTTCCAGCTCTGAGGCAGCGTGTGCAGATCTTAATTGTTCTTGGTGTACCGTCGATAAGTGCCTTGACTGTAACGATGTTAGGTCTGAACTCGCGCTTTGTTGTTACGCCGATATGCTGACCGACACCGCCCTTCTTCTTAGGCTGTCCCTTTCTTGTAACGACGTTACCAGAAATTGTACCCTTTCCACAAATATCACATCTTCTAGCCATGATCTTTATCCACCTTACTATTTGTTCTTTCTTTTTCTGACAAAACCTTTGTCGGCATGAAGCCGGGAGCATGGCAAAGATTTATGCCGTCACAACTATGGAAGTTTATAGAAAGTCAAAGTATTTGTAAATACCCGTCAGACCATTTATTACAGGTTTACACCTACTTTGGGGCATAGATTTGAGAGTGGGCATTGGTTGCAGCTGGGCTTTGGCCTGCAAAACTTTCGCCCTAGATTATTGACAGTATCGCTGACGCGATTCCAATACTCTTTATCTATAGTATCCTTGATCTCTTTACATGCCTTTATTCTATCATGGGTATGTGTCAGACCAAGACGAAAGGCAGTACGCTCAAAGTGGGTATCTACTACAACAGCGCTCTCCCCTTTGACTTTCTGCAGATAGCAGGAAGCAGTCTTCTCCCCCACACCTGGAAGCTTCACCAACTCTTCCAAGGTATCAGGGATTCCCCTTTCCACAACTATCTTTGATAGTTCCTGTATGTTCTTGGCTTTTGCCCTGAATAGACCTGAAGAATGGATGAGATCTTCAATTTCTTCACGCTTTGCCTCGCTGATGGCTTTGGGATCAGGAAAGACTCCGAAGAGCTTTTCTGCGCTTATCATAGCCATTTTATCGGTGCTGGAACCACTGAGGATTACTGTCACAAGAAACCTAAATGGCTCAGTACAAGGTAAGAATTCTATTTCTTTAGGAAAGACCATATCTAATTTAGATATTATTTCAAAAGGTGTTGACTCCATTTTATAAATTCCCTATACTCCTTGTTGTTTCGGGATGTCGCCTAGCGGCTATGGCGCCTGCTTTGGGAGCAGGATATCGATGGTTCGAGTCCATTCATCCCGACTATTGAAGCTGGAACTTGGTTTCAGCTTCTTTTTTTTATTATCTTACCCTCTTTGGAAACGAAATAGAACAAGAAAAGAGGATAAATACCCGGTTTCTTGGCTTCTCTAAGAACCGTTCATATTCGTTAAAAGCCCTCTCCTTTCCTTTTATATATAGTCAATACTCCACTTTCACCTCGACTGTATTCTTTTTGAGTCCATTGGACCCGAGGTTCATGACCTCGGCTGTTATACAGAAACCGACTGTCAGGAGAAAGCAGCTATCTACGTTTGACTTCCATCGATAGGAGGAAGAGTTAAATATACTTATTGATTGACTATCTGCAAGTAGACTCGACAGACTCGACAAATGTTGTCGAGTACTCGACAAAACAATCGTCTAGTTATCGACAATTATAGGTTAATACCATACAATCATCTATATGAGGTAGAAATGGGTATTCCGATAAACATCAACGATTTACTTAACAGCAATATAATTGAGTCATCAAGGATTGAGTATAAGGCTGACTATAATCCCAGTGAAATAATTAGGACAATCTGCGCTTTTGCCAATGACATCGATAATATGGGAGGCGGGTATATTATCGTCGGAGTGGAAGAAAAAGATGGCTGCCCAGTATTTCCGGTCAAAGGAATAGAAAAGAGTAGAATTGATGATATTCTAAAGAAACTCCATAATCATTGTCATTTCATTGAACCTCTCTACCAGCCTGTTGTTGAGCCTATATTATTCCAGGATAAGTGGGTCATCGTGATATGGGTATCAGGTGGATTTGGCAGACCCTACAAAGCTCCTAGGGAAGTAACAGGTAATCAGAGTACAAAGCATTATTATATAAGGAAATTCTCTAGTACTGTAATTGCTGATTCAAACGAAGAGAAGGAATTGTTCTATGTTTCATCAGATATTCCTTTTGATGATAGGGAGAACCTCGCAGCAGACGTATCGGATTTGAGTATAAGTCTGATGCAGGATCACCTTAAGGAAATTGGAAGCGATCTTTATGAGCTTTCCTTATCCAGAGACAGTCTTTCAGTTGCTAGAGATCTGCAGCTGGTAGCTGGAAGCAATGAATACCTAAAACCAAGAAATGTAGGGCTTCTGATGTTCTCCAACAAAATCGACACATATTTCCGAAATGCAAGAATTGAGATAGTAGATATCCCAGATTCCACAGGGGAAGGTATGACAGAAAAGGTATTCAGAGGGCCGATACAGCATCAGCTGAGAATGGCACTGGAGTACATTCGAAGTTATGTCATATCTGAGAAAGTGTTCAAGCTTGATGATAAAGCTGAAGCAATGAGGGTTTTCAATTATCCTTTCAAGGCTGTTGAAGAAATACTTTCAAATGCTGTCTATCACAGGTCATATCAGGTTCAGGAACCTATTACCGTAAGAATCACTAAAGAATGTATGGAGATAACAAGTTTTCCTGGATTCGACAGAAGTATTACTGATAGCAAAATCAAGGAATATGATTTCAGAGCCAGAATATACAGAAACAGAAGGATAGGTGACTTTCTTAAGGAACTTCATCTTATAGAAGGGAGAAACACAGGATTCCCCACAGCGTTAAAGGCACTGGAGGATAATGGCAGCGACAGATTCAGAATCGATATGGATAGCGACAGAAAGTATCTATCCGTGATTATTCCTGTTCATGGATCTTTCCTTCCCCAAAAGAATAAAAACAATGAATTTGAAATGAAGATTTGTAATGTTTTGCATAATAAAGAAATGACTATTACAGAAATATCAAGAGCCCTTGGCTACAAAGGAATTACAAGAAAGATTAGGTTGGCAATAGACCGTATGACAATGGAAGGAACCATTACCAAGTCAATCAGCGGAGGTGACATAGTTTATAGGTGTATGAGAAAACCGTGAATCCAAGCAAGCATAATTGCTCATCTAAGGTCATGGAAAACCTTCAAACAAGTATTCCTCCTCGAATAGTCATTCCCTATTTATCAACAAAGATTTTAAGATAGAGATGGGAAAACTACAATGTCATTTGAAGAAATATGGACGAGCTATACAAAATGTATTCCAATTGCTAATCTTAACATCCTACATATTTCATTGCTTTATAACAACTTGTATCGATGTGAATCTCCTATGGAACTATTGAAGCTGGAACTAAATACAAATAGGTTTCAGCTTTTTTTGACATCTTACCCTCTTTGGAAAAGAAAGAAACAAAGAGAAAAAACGGAAAACAGCATTTTTCGTAAAGTCCTCACCCTCCCCCTATGACTAGAATACTTATTCCAGGGAGAGCTGATACTATGGAAGGAAACAGTGGAAGTTTGACAGTCTACTACGAAGGACCTTTCGGGTAGATGTTTTCGAGAGAACAGAAAATGGTAGGCTTTATGTCGCAAAGGTGATTTTCGGATCATAACCCAGCGACAAGGAAATACTAGATCAGCAAAGACAACTAACACAAACTACAGTTTAGCCCAGAGGTAGATGTAAAGATAAAAAACCCAAATAAAGAATCCCAAGAGAAGACTTAAGGAAGCGAAGAAAGAGATTTGTCAAAGGGGGCAGGCACAAAAGCTCAGAAGCTTTGAAAAAACAACACGATAAATTGAAAAACCTCAAAAAGGAGGAATCCCGATCAAATAGAAAAAAGAAAGATTTCCTCCCAATTGAAACGACAAAAGAAGAGGAATGCCACAAGGAAAAATAAGAAAAAGCTTATCTTTTATTTGGATGGCTCCATTCTCAGCAAGTCATATAATATCAAATCGTATGCTTTGATGAATTCGCTGTTAATGAGCAGCAATGTAAGGCAGAGGATGGGATTTCTTTTTCCTTTTGAAAGTTTAAACAGATATTTACAATAATTGTGTACCGGATGTCATATGCCTTTTGATTGTCTATATGTAGATAGACTTGACAGACTCGACAGACTCGACAAATGTTGTCGAGTACTCGACAAAACAATCGTCTAGCCATCGATATTTTTGGTCAATATCTATGGGAGTGCATCAATATGAATACTGAAGAAGAAAAAATCATTTTATATGTAGTTTTCGCCGTCCTCTTCATTATGAGCATTATCCTAATCTCCGGCTACGCACCTTGGCTTGTGGCAGGTTACAATACAGCAACAAAAAAAGAAAAAGAGAATATAGACGAGAAGAAGCTATCAAGAATAGTGGGCGTGGGGATTCTTCCTATATCTGCATTAGTCCTGACAATGGCATTACTTATAGACACACTTTCCACCTTCTTCATCTATATATTTGTTCTTTTTACATTACTCGATACAGTCTTAATGATTGTGGCGGCAAATAAGTATTCCAGAAAAAGATAAAAGAGATATTGGGAAAGATGCCTGAAACAAGAGAATCTACTTTTCTATTTTGGAGCTTTGTACATCCCCTTTAAGCAACATGCATCCCAAGTTTCTTCTCAGGCGATTTAGATCCATTTTCAGCGTTTACCAAGTAAACATATGGGTATATGAAAACCAGAACAAAGCAGAAAGCGCCATAGTTATTTCTAATGCATAGGACACTTTCTGCAGTATGGAATAATTAGATTAAGTATAATCAATCGTCCAATGATAACTTCAATAGTCTTTACTTGATATTTTTTCCACCACTTTCCTCAAGCATGACCAATTATCTTTCCCTATATGTCTTGTCTCTTTCTTCCCACTCAGGTTTTACAATAGAGCCCTCATAGTAGAAATCGTGATCATTCTT
>JALFRH010000230.1 GCA_022785155.1 Spirochaetales bacterium | reverse complement strand
GATATCCTCCGCATCCTCTGTTATCTCCAGTTTCCCTTCTTCTATATCGGAAAGAATAGAAGAGAGAGCAGAGATGATCTTCTCTGCTTTTCCTTCCTCGATTATGCCATAGCGGCCCAGCATCTCAGCGTGTACCATGCTTCCTTCAATGTCTTCCTTGTACATCTTCTTGTCGAAAGAGATGGAGGCATTGAAGCTTTCAGCTGCCTTTGAGATTTTTCCTGATAGGTGGCCTTGCCAAATCTTTTCCATGATTCCTCACTTGTTTTTATTCTTTTCGTCCACCATTGCCTGTACCTTGATAGGTAAGCCGAAGAGTGTGATGAAGCCGGCACTGTCTTTCTGGTTGTAGTCGCTTTCTCCGAAGGTGGCGATGGATTCCGAGTAGAGGGAATAATCGCTCCAGAGTCCGGCCTTGATGATGTTGCCCTTATAGAGCTTAAGCTTTACAGTTCCTGTAACCTTTTCCTGAGTCTTGTCTACAAAGGCGGAGAGGGCTTCTCTGAGGGGAGTGAACCACTGGCCGTTGTATACAGTCTCGGCAAAGGTAATGGAAAGCTTCTGCTTCTCGTGGAGGGTATATTTATCCAGGGTGGCTGATTCAAGGTATTCGTGGGCCTTGTAGAGGATAGTTCCACCAGGAGTCTCATAGACACCTCTGCACTTCATTCCTACAAGTCTGTTTTCAACGATATCGATGATGCCGATTCCGTTCTTTCCGCCCTTTTCATTAAGGGCAAGAAGGATATCTGTGGCCTTCATCTTCTTTCCGTCCAGTGCAACAGGCTTTCCTTCTACAAAGTCGATGGTTACATATTCAGGAACATCCGGGGCGTCAATTGGGCTGACTCCCATTTCCAAGAAGCCCTTCTTCTCGTACTGGGGTTCATTTCCCGTGTCCTCAAGGTCAAGGCCTTCGTGGGAAAGGTGCCAGATATTCTTGTCCTTTGAATAGTTGGTCTCTTTGTTGATCTTAAGAGGAACATTGTGCTTCTCTGCATATTCGATCTCTTCTTCTCTGCTCTTGATATCCCATTCTCTCCAAGGAGCGATGACAGGCATGGTAGGAGCGAAGTGCTTGATGGCAAGTTCGAATCTTACCTGATCGTTTCCCTTTCCTGTGCATCCATGGACAATGGCATCCGCCTTTTCCTTTAGGGCTATTTCCACAAGTCCCTTTGCAATACATGGTCTTGCGGTACTTGTTCCAAGAAGATACTCTTCATAAACGGCACCTGCCTGCATTGTAGGGATGACGTAGTTATCTACATAGTCGTCGACAAGATCCAGTGCATAGAACTTTGTTGCACCTGTCTTTATGGCCTTTTCCTCCAAGCCCTCAAGCTCATCTGCCTGTCCTACATTACCTGCTACGGCAATGATTTCAGGATTGTTGTAGTTCTCCTTCAACCAAGGGATGATGATTGATGTATCGAGACCTCCTGAGTATGCCAAAACAACGCGCTTTATATCTTCTTTTTTCATAATGAAACTCCTTAAATGAATATATATGCAATAAACTGTGCATATAAATACAACTATAAAGGAGTTTATTCAATAGATTTTTAATAAAAATACAAAAATTATGAATAAAAATAGGGAATCTCCCATTTGATTCCCTAAAAGACTGAATATTATTTCATTTTCCCTGAAGAGCCATCATCTTATCTATTCTGCGCTGGTGTCTTTCGTCATGGGAAAAAGGTGTATCCAAGAAGGCGTCAAGCATATCCAATACGTCATCTTTATATTCCACTCTGCCTCCGAAGGCGATGAAGTTGGAGTCGTTGTGCTCTCTTGTCTTTATGGTGGCATAGATATCCTGGGGCAGGGCGCATCTGATGCCGTTCATCTTATTGGCTGCAAGAGAGATGCCTATACCTGTTCCACACATCAAGATGCCGTAGTCATAGCCACCTTTTCTGTATTCCTCGACAGCTTCCCTCGCCTTATCCGGGTAATCCACGCTTTTTTCTTCCCCTGTTCCCAGATATGTATACTCTATCCCTCTCTTTTTCAGATGCTCCAATACTCTCTTGGCCAAATCCACGGCTCCATGGTCGTTTGCCACAACTACTTTCATGTCTTCTCCTCTTATCTATTGTTTCCTAGAATCTCTATCTGACACATTTCCATTGCCTCCAAGGCTCTCCTATGGCTTTCAGGAGTGACCCCTGCAGAGGCCTCCGAGTCCACCATGATATGTGCATTAGGTAGATATGCCTTTATTACGAATGCGTTTGATATTACACATATATCTGTACAGAGGCCCAGAAGGGTTACAGATCTCACCCCTTCTTCCTCGTCCAGTCGTTTCAGCTTTTCCCCCAGCTCCACGGAACCGAAGGTAGGCTTGTCTATAGCCTCTGTTTTTCTCAGTTCATCCAGTTCTTCCCTTATTTCCCAACCTTTGGTTCCTTTTATGCAGTGGGGGACAGGAAGGTGCTTTCCTTCCTCTGTCTCCAAGTAGGAGGGGGCGTGGGTGTCACGGGTAAAGAAAACAGGACCAGGGAAGGCTTTGATTTTCTTCTTTGCATTTTCTACGATGGCTACTGCTTCTTTAGTTCCAAGAGCCCCGTCAATGAAGTCGTTCTGAAGATCAACTGCAACCAAAACATCAATCATAGTTACATCTCCTTGAAAGATAGTATCCCCTTTTTTCTGTATTTATAATATCATTTTGCTATGCGTGACGTATATATTACAGGACATAGAAATCCCGACTTGGATAGTATCTGTTCCGCCTATGGATACAGTGTGCTGAAGAATATGATAGATAAAGACCACGACTACCATGCTGTCAGGTGTGGCCATATGAGCGATGAGGTAAAGAAGCAGTTCGCCCTATTAGGTATAGAAGCTCCTCCATATATGAAGGATGTAAAGCCTAAGGTAGGAGATGTAATGCTTCCTCCTACAGATAAGGTGGACGCATCTTCTCCTATCTATGACTTGGTGCAGCAGTACAATGAGAACCATCCTTCAGCCTTTCCTGTCTTTGACGGCGGTAAATATGTAGGCCTCCTTTCCGTTGATGATATCACTTCCTGGTTTTTGAAGGACAACAAGGAGAAGCTTCCTGTCTACGATTTCACTGCAGAAAACATTTCCAAGGTAATACCGGGCTTCTTCATCAAAAGGGAAAAGGAGAGTTTCCGTTCTTCTATTTTGGCTGGTGCTGCAGCCTATGAAGATTTCTGTCGTTTCGTCCATGAAAACTGCAACTCGGTGGTGGCCTTGGGATATAGAAAGAGATATATAGAGCACGCAATGGCGATGAAGGTTCCTGCAATCATCATTACAACAAGGACCAAGGCTGAAGATATAGATTTCTCCTCATATGACGGAACGGTTTATGTTACGGAACTGGGAACCGCAGAAGTGGAGAGAAGGCTGAGAATGAGCCCGGCCATTTCCACAATCATTGGAAAGCAAGGCAAGAAACTACAAGTTACAGATCTCTTTGACGACGCAAAGGAAGAGCTCGCTTCATCTCAACTTAGAGGTCTTTCAGTCTTCGATGGAGATGAGTTTGTAGGTTATGTCACAAGAAGGTGTTTTCTCAACAGACCTGCCTATGACGTAATACTTGTGGACCACAATGAAGTAGGGCAGAGCATAAAGGGAATCGAAGAGGCTTCCGTTGTAGAGATCATAGACCACCATAGGCTGGATGCCCTGAAGACTTCTCTTCCCATCTTCATTGACGCCGAGCCTCTTGGGAGCACATGCACCATCGTATATCAGCAGTTTTTGAGACATAATATAGTGCCTGACGAAATGACGGCAAGGATCCTTCTTACAGGAGTCATTTCAGATACCCTCATTCTCCGTTCCCCCACCACTACAGCCATAGACAAGGCTACAGCCGGTGCTTTGGCTGCCATCAGCGGCGAATTTGATATTCAGTCTTTTGGAGAGAAGCTTTTCAGTGTAACGGACGGTATGGCTACAAGAGTGCCTGAGAATGCCATCAGATCAGACTTCAAGGTATACTCCGAGCATGGAGTCAATATAGGAATAGGGCAGTGTGAAGTCACTACACTAAAAGACTTCCATACATATGGAGACGAGTATCTCAAGGCTTTGGAAAAAGTCAGGGAGAAAGATAACCTGGATTGGGCAATTTTGATGATCACAGATGTATTAAGGGAGCATAGTCTTCTTCTTTCGACAGATTTCAAAGCCTACAATAAACTTCCATGGACAAAGATCAACGATAAGGTGTTGGATATGCCGGGTGTGCTTTCCAGAAAGAAACAGTTGCTACCTGAAGTAATCCACACTTTGGATTAAGTAAACGAGAATCCGTTTTCCAATAATCTGTCGTCTATATCAATTAATTGTCCCTCACTTAAAATGTGGGGAACATTTCTAGATAAGAACAATATAGCAATTTCATGTCTGGGTTAATTTGGTATCGATATTAAATTGTTCTTATCTTTTCTTAATCATGTGTATCGACACTTACTTCTTCTTATAAGGAATGGTAGATGCGTCAGTGAGTCCTAGCCCTGTAAGCTCAATGACAGAAGGAATGGTCCTGATGGCTGCAGTGCACTTTCTGATGGCCTCTTCACTTTCAGCAATGATTGTGAAT
>JALFRH010000226.1 GCA_022785155.1 Spirochaetales bacterium | reverse complement strand
TACCTTCTTTTTATTCTCTTTGAGAAAGGAGAATGAAACACCAAGCAAAACAAGGACAAAAGGAAGAATGAAGGCTTCCAGAGTAATTCTTTCAAAGAAAACATATGAAAACACTCCAGATAAGCTTCCAAGTACTAATCCTAAGGCAGAGAGGGTAATCAGAGTCTTTTTATTCATCTTTCTCTTTAGCCTCTCTTATTTCAGAATTTGTGAAACCTTTCTGTCTCATCTTAGCTACAGCGTATTCTTCTCCCTTACGTCTCGTGAGTGCTTCTAACTCTCTTTTTAAAGGATCAAGCCAAAGCCTGTTTTCCCAAGCTTCATCAAGAGCCCTGGATGCTATTTCTCTTGAGCATCCTTTCTCCATCAACCTACAAAGGATCAATGTATACCCTTCAGGGTTCTTTTTAAGCCTGGAACGTATGAAAACTTCGGCAAAGCGCTCTTCAGAGATATATCCCTCATTTTCAAGGCGTTCCAAGGAAGAAGATATCTCATCTTCCCTGTAGCCTTTATTTTCAAGCTTTTCTTTTAATTCTTTCTTTGTATGCTCTCTTATAGCCAGTAGAGAGACTGCTTTGTCATAAGCGCTTTGTGCCATGAGAGAATGATAACTGCAGTAATAAAAAAAGGCCAGCGGTTGCTGACCTTTCCATAAGATATGAGATGATTAACGCTTTGAGAACTGGAAGCGTCTTCTTGCTCCGCGCTGACCATACTTCTTTCTTTCGACCATTCTTGGGTCTCTTGTCATCAAACCTGCAACGTGGAGTGCTGGCTTGAGTGTCTCGTCATAAGAAACGAGAGCTCTTGCAACACCATGTCTGCAAGCTTCTGCCTGGCCATGGATACCACCACCATATACGTTGATGACGAGGTTGAACTTTCCTTCTGTCTCTGTAACAGCGAAAGGCTGGTTGACCTTAGCGCAGTCTGAAGCAGAAACGAAGTATTCGTCGATCTTCTTTCCGTTTACAATAACTTCTCCGTTGCCTTCTCTGAGGTAGACTCTAGCAACAGCGGTCTTTCTTCTGCCAACTCCGTGTCCGAGGTCAACAACTTTTGCATCTTTCTTTGCCATATGTATACCTCTCCTTTAAAGTTCCACAGTTTCTGGCTTCTGAGCCTGATGTGGGTGTTCAGAACCAGCATAGACATGAAGGTTCACGAAAAGTCTCTTTCCCAACTTACCGCTTGGAAGCATGCCCTTGATAGCGTGCTCCATTGGATAGGTAGGCTTTCTCTCAAGTACTTTGCCGTAGCTTTCTGCCTTGAGTCCACCTGGATACATGGAATGGCGATAATACATCTTATCTTCAATCTTATTGCCGGTGACGTTAGCCTTGGCTGCGTTGATGATGATCACGTAGTCACCCATATCCTGATGGGGGACATACTCTGGCTTGTTCTTACCGCGAAGGATTCTTGCAGCAGCAACTGCAACTCTACCGAGGTTCTTGCCCTCTGCATCGATGAGATACCATTTCTTCTCCATCGTTGCTGGTTTAACAAAAATAGTCTTCATAACAACATCCTGTCGTTTATTTTCCTGAAGAACACCGTTCTTCACCTTTCGGCACCTTGGACCGGCTATGGTCCACCTGATCGATAGAAGCATCACCTTGTTGCAATACGGTCGCTCAGCATTGCGATGACACCCTTGTCTCTCATTCAGCCATAGAGTTCACCGATTCTCTCAAGACCTTTATACCTATGCCCTATGGGAAAGGAATGGCGGACTCTCGTCCAGCATAGCGTATCCGGTTTCTCAATTGAAATACCCTATGGGAGGCAGCGGAAAAAAGGAGATTGGAATTGAGGCTTCCTTTCTTTCTCTTTTTCGATGCACGGCTTGGTGGGTTACACACCTAATGGCATGCCTCCCAATCTTATAACTTTTATTTAAATTCTGTCCATACCTGAAATAGAAAGAATTCAAATTTTAACCACATCCGAGTGTCCTTCCACAAACCTCATTTGTTTACCAGTATCGAAGACAACAGTAACAATGATCTTATCATCGTCCTTTTTCTCAACTTTGGTTACACTTCCCTCTCCATGGTTAGGTCCCTTGACCCTATCCCCTTCTTTGAAGCCTCTCTCCCTCTTTACTTCAGGCACAGGGGTTTTGGTCACTTCGCCTTTTTTCAAACCAGGAATATTCGCTGCCCAGGAAGGAGTATTGGTGTATGTGGAGCCTTTGTCCTTCCAAGAAGAAGTGTAATTACTCTTATATGTTCCACCGTAGAGTGAGTATCCTGGGGAAAAAGAAGAGGAAGAACTATTCTTAAAGAGCTTGTCTATGTCTCCGATAAGCATATTCTCCGGTATTTCCCTTAAAAAAGACGATGGGGATGAATAGACGGTATTGCCCCAGAGCTTACGGGATGTGGCATATGAAAGATAGAGTTTCTTTCTGGCACGTGTCATGGCCACATACATGATTCTTCTCTCTTCTTCCTTATTCTTGGGTTCGTCTCCGTTTCTTCCAGGAATCAATTCATTCTCAAGTCCTACGCAGAAGACTTTATCAAACTCCAAGCCCTTGGTGTTGTGCATGGTAATGAGAGTCACACCTTCTTTATCCCTTGGATCCTCACTGCCCAATACTGTGGAGTCCAAGGTGATATTCTCCAAAAATGCTCTGAGAGCCGACTTGGAGTCTTTTTCTCCAAGATCCTCGACATCCTCCAACAGCGAGTCGTTTTCAACCTCTCCTCCGGAAAGGGCGGATACAAGCTGGGATAGGTTTTCTATTCTGCTCTTCCTCTGTGCTTCATCCTTTTCGCTGTTGTAGTAGGCAAGAAGGCCTGTATCGAGAATGGCTTGGTAGAGAATATCTCCAAGGTTCTCATTGTCTTCAAGGGCTTTTTCACCCTTCTTCCATGCAGTCAAAAAGACACCAGCCCCTTCACCGGCCTTTCCACCAGTAGTGTTTACAAACTCTTCAAGGCCTTCCATCAAGTCAGGGGATGAAGATACGATCTCATCCACTTTTTTATCACCCAGTCCCCTGGAGGGTTTGTTGATTATTCTCCTGAATGATATTTCATCCCTATGGTTCAATAGGAGACGAAGGAACGAGAGGCCATCCTTCACTTCCTCTCTATCATAGAACTTCAAGGCTCCTATTACTTTATAAGGAATCTTGGCTGCAAGAAACTCAGTCTCGAAGGCTTGGGACTGGGCATTGGTCCTATATAGTACTGCAATATTATTGTAATCCCTATCCGAGAGTATGATATTTGTGACTCTCTTTGCTTCCATGATTCCGGAAGCGGAACACATGACAATAGGCTTCTGCCCATGTTTGCCATCTGCAGAGACAATATCTTTCTTGTGTCGCTCCGTATTGTGGCTTATAAGGGAGGAGGCAGGAGCAAGAATCTCATCTGTAGACCTATAATTCTTTTCAAGCTTTATTTCCCTTACGTTTCCAAAGCTCTTTGAAAAGGTAAGAATATTCTCTATCTCTGCTCCTCTGAAAGAGTATATGGACTGGTCGTCGTCACCGACCACCACCAACTGGGTGTTTTCACCAACAAACTTCTGAAGGAAGTTGAACTGCTCCCTGTTTGAGTCCTGATACTCGTCGACCATTACAAGCTTGAAACGCCTGTGGCAATACTCTCTGGCGTTATCGTCACTCTCCAAGAGTTCCTTCGCCTTCTTTATCAGGTCTGCAAAGTCCACGTTTCCGCTTCTGGCGAGGGCATCTTCATAACTACGGAAGATGGTCCTGAAGTTAGGATCATCAGAAATGGTATTGAGAGCGCTGTCCTCCGGTCCCATACCGAAGTCTTTGGCTTTGGATATGTTCTTAAGCACCTCCCTCAAGTACTTTTTCCTATTGGTCTGGCCTTCAGTGCCATCACCTCCGGCATTGGCCAATAAAAGCTGCAGGGAGTCGTCGTCATCATAAATCGTGAAGTCGCTTGATAGTCCCACAGAAGAGCCAAAACGCCTCAGAAGCGTAGCTCCCAGGGAGTGGAAGGTCCTTAACACTATGGAATCTGTATCCACATCAGGAAGCAGGGCCTTGACCCTGTCCCTCATTTCCTTTGCAGCCCTATTGGTAAATGTGACTGCACATATTTCATAGGGCCTCAATAGTCCTGTTTCAATGGTATAGGCTATCTTGGTGGTGATGGTCTTTGTTTTACCGCTTCCGGCACAGGCAAGGATCAATAGATTATTCTCATGATCCTTCACGGCTTCCAATTGTTCTTCATTGAGAGAGGAAAGATCAATCAATCTTCACCCCCTCAAGGTCTACGCCTCTCACGGCTCTTATTCCCACCATTACAGTATCGCCGGGTTTCAGGTCCCTGCCCATGATTACAGTAAGGCCATCTACATCAGGAGCCTGGGAGTATATTCTTCCAATGGCAAGATCCTCACCCTCGATCTTTTCTTCAATAAGGGCTCTATAAGTATTTCCCACAAACTTCTCAAGGCGTTTTTCTGTAATAGGAGACTGGGCTTCTTCCAGCTCCTTCTGCCACTTCTTTGCCGTTTTCTGGGCCTTGTCGTGGTCCTTCTGGTTTCTCATGGAGTAGGCAGGTGTGTCTTCCTCCCTTGAGTATGTAAAGGAACCCATCCAGTCCGGCTGACTGGTCTTTACAAAATCCAAGAGCTTTTTAAAGGCAGCCCTGTCTTCTCCTGGGAATCCCAGCATAAGGGTCGTCCTTATTACTGCATCTGGGTTCTTTTCCCTGATTTTCCTAAAGAGTTCCCCATACTTTTCACCGTCACCGCTTCGTCTCATTGCCTTCAATACATCCCTATCTGCATGCTGTACAGGAATATCGAAATAAGGAAGTATCTTCTTATTCTCCGCAACAAGATCTATCAGATCCATTGGGAAAGTATCGGGGTGTATATAGAGCATCCTCAGTACAAAGTCTCCATCCAAAGCCGAGAGGGTCTTCATGAGCTCAGTGAATCTGCTCTTTCCATATAGATCCAAGCCATAGGCACCCAAGTCCTGGGCGATGACGTTTATCTCATAGATTCCTTCTTTGATAAGGCGCTTTGCTTCAGAGACCACTTTGTCAAAAGGACGGGATCTGAGAGGTCCCCTTATTACAGGAATGGCACAGTAAGAACAGCAGTGGTTGCAGCCCTCGCTTATTTTCAAATAGGCGGAGCGTGGGAAAGAAAGAAGATCCTTTCTTTCATCCCTCTCCCTATCGGGATCCGGATACTCAGGTATAGATACAGTCTTTTCGTTCTTATCGAGGTTTCTCAATACTTCAGGAAAGAAGGAAAGGTCATGATTGCCGAAGATTGCATCGGCTTCCTCCAATTCCATATCCTTGCCATATCTTTGGGCCAGGCATCCTGCCATAATGATCTTTGCCTTGGGGCATCTCTCCTTGAGAGCGAAGAAAGTGTTTATGGACTCTTCTTTTGCACTCTCAATAAAGCCACAGGTATTGACTACCACAACGTCGGCATCCTCAGGCTCCTCGACCCTGACATATCCTTCGTCTCCTGCATAGGAAAGCAGCACTTCCGAGTCAACCTGATTCTTTGCACACCCTAAGCTCTCAATATATATTTTCTTCATATCCAGTCCTTATTCTATCTAAAGCTATCCAATTGATGATATCATTGCGTCATGGATCAGACAATTAGAGTAAGCGGTGAAAAAGAAACAGAAATAAGAGTAAAACTGAAGGAAGTTGAAGAAGATCTGAAAAAGACAGCTCTTCTTAAGTGGAATATAAAGGCACCTTTATATGACAGGATATTCTTCGTAGTATTTCGTGAAAAAGATAGACTAGGTGAGTTTAATACAAGAGAGCATGTCATTCTTTTATCAGAGGATTTGATCTATCAAGATTTCTCTGTCTTAAAGAATGTGTTTCTCCATGAAGCCGCCCATGCCATAGATTATACCCTCAACGGCCTAAGGGAAGCAGGGCATACTCCACGTTTCCGAGAGTATTGCGCCGCAATCGGCGTTGAAGAAGGCTTCGAGAAGGCAAAGATCAAAAGAAAAATGGATGATGAAATCAAAATAAAGGAGAGGATGGCCAAGCTTATGGCCATGTCTTCCTCACCCTTTGAAAATGAAGCCATGGTGGCTTTATCAAAGGCAAGAAAGCTTCTTCTTGAAAACTCGAAGCTTATTAATACTGAAGATAAAAAGGAAGACAAAATCTACGAGGTTGATCTATATGAGGGAGGAAGAATCCCTTCCTATGCTTTAAGGCTTGGTTCTTTTGTTGGAAAAGCAACAGGTGTATACATCCTCAAGGTCCTTGGAGAGGCAAACGGCTCTGTAGTGAGAGCATATGGCTCTTTGGAGGAAGTGGAAGCGGCCCTTTATCTATATGGAAACCTATTCTCCTCTCTGGACGGAGAAATAGCGAGACTGAGAAACCAAGGGTATAAAATAACAAAGGACTCCTTTGTTGCAGGGGCATGCCCTGAAATGGAGAAAAAGCTTGAACATGCCGATGCCCAATCAGACAATGCCCTCATATCCATACAACAAGAGAATAGAGATAAGGCCCGTCGCCTCTGCCTCACAGGTAAATATGTATTTACCAAGTCCCATTCCCGTTCCAGGTGTGACATGAATTCCTTATCCATGGGAAAAGAGTTTGGAAAAGGTGTGAATATCTCCTCATCCATGGGCAAAAAAGAGCTGAAAAGCTAAAGGGTTTATGTCAAAGAAAGTGAATTGCTTCCTTATATTATTTATAAAGGCCTTCCCAGTCAAAGGAAGGCCTTCACTATAAGAGATATCTCTTAGTTGATGGAAGTGTACATAAAGTACTTATATCCGAGTGGGTTGGAGAAGAAGCCTTCAACCTTGTCAGAGAGCATGTAGATATCTGTATAGAAGTAGAGAGGAACGATACATCCTGTGCTCATCAAGAGGTCTTCAGCTCTGTGCATAAGTTCAGATCTGACAGCAGTATCTGTGCACTTCTTGCTGATGGAGATGATGACATCATATGTCTCAGCCCATGTTCCGTTTTCAACCTTGACATCGTATCCGAGATCTGTGAGGTCGATTGAATAGAGCTTGAGATCCTTGTGTGCGCCCTTACCAAACTGGACATCGTTGTTACCAGATACTGTAACCCACATATCAAGGAAGGAGATAGGATCGTTATAGTCAGCAAGCCAGCCGTTTCTAGCAACTGAGTAGTCTCCGCTCTTTCTTGTGTTAAGGAAGGTGTTCCATTCCTGGTTTACAAGGTTCATGTTGATACCGACAGCAGCGAATGCGCTCTGGAGGTATTCTCCGATTGCCTTGTGGCCTTCGCTTGTGTTGTAGAGGTATGTGAGGGTTGGGAAGTTTGTGAACATTCCTGTCTTTTCGTCATACTTATAGTACTTCTTGAGTGTTTCGACTGCAGAAGCGAAGTTAGATTCGAAAGCGTCAACACTTACATCGTAGTAACCATAGTAATCCTTATCTGTGCCACCAGCTGTCTGATAGAACTGAGATCCATCAGCGTTTGTCATACCCATAGCGACGAAGGAAGAAGCAGGAGCCTGTCCAGCCTGTCCGATTTCATCACAGATGTAGTTTCTGTCAAGGAGAAGAGCAAGAGCCTTTCTGATTTCAGCCTTAGCCTTTTCAGCTGCTTCTCCTGTGAGACCGCTGTCAGCAGGAAGGATGTTCTCGTTAATGTTCCAGCAGACATAGTATGTACCAATCTGACCTGCAACTACGAATTCAGTCGGGTACTGAGCCTTGAGAGTTGGGATTTCCTGTGTCGGGACATCATCGATGAGGAGCCAGTCACCATTCTTGAAGTTGGAAAGCATGTTGTTGGCATCATCGGAGAGGTAGAACTTGATTTCATCCATTGTGACTTCGTCAGCATCTGGGTGGTCGGCATTCTTTGTAAGTGTGATTACAGAGTTGTGCTCCCAAGCTGTGAGCTTATACATACCGTTGGAAACATATGTAGAAGGATCTGTTGCCCAAGATTCGTTAGAAACAACATCTTCTCTTACTGGGTAGTATGCTGGGAATGCAAGAAGTTCGTTCCAGTAAGCAACATAGTTATTTAATGTAACGACCAATGTCTTGTCATCTTTAGCTTCTACCTCGAGATCATCTGGATATCCCTTGATGACGTCGAACATATAGCCATAGTCGGCACCAAGCTCTGTGCTTGCTGCTCTCTTCCATGCGAACTCGAAGTCACCGGCTGTAACTGGCTTGCCATCAGACCACTTCATATCACGGAGTGTATATGTGTATGTGATGGTGCCGTCTTCGTTCTCAACGCCTTCTGGGAGAGCTGTAGCAGCATCTGGAACGATTACGAGTTTGCCGGATGCATCCTGAGCCCACTTTGCAATACCTGAGAAGAGGTGAGCTGTAAGTGTAGCGCCGTCAACTGCACTGTTGAGAGCTGGATCGATTGTATCTGGCTCTGAAGCAATACATACGGAAATAGATGA